>NZ_QTLK01000091.1:0-510 GCF_003602705.1 Bacteroides sp. AM16-13 | reverse complement strand
TTTTAATCAAGTTAATTATCTCATTCAGCCAAAGTTAAACTTAAGTATTGGCTCATCATTATTTACATCTGTCGCTATTATCGTTTTAGTAGCTTCATCCACCCAAATACCATATATATAATGGTCGAGCACATATTTACATAACGGTTCTCCTTTCAAACTAAATACATAAATATATTTTCCTCCATCAGGAAGCCTCCCGCTTTGTCTCGCAATCTCCTTAAAAGGCGTTCCATGAAATACTATATAAATGGCACTATCTGTTACTTGTACATCACTAAATCCCATAACACCCGTTGGTATACCATATCCATCTGATACTTTGAATTCAGGTTCACCATGCTCACCGATACGAACAACATGAGTACTATCTTTCAAATTATAAACCTCAAGGACCTCCCCCAACTGGGTAACTACCGCCAATATTCCATTGTTAGGATTGTAGTCTAGGAAACTCCTCCATGCTTGAGCCAATGCCGGACGAGCATTTTTCAATGCTTTTTCATCAAT
>NZ_QTLK01000090.1:0-529 GCF_003602705.1 Bacteroides sp. AM16-13 | reverse complement strand
CAGTTCCCTGCGTTAGCCTCTTGCTATGCAAGATGTCATTCCTTCAGAATGACGGGTTGTCCCATTCGGAAATCTTCGGATCAAAGGTTATTTGCACCTACCCGAAGCTTATCGCAGCTTATCACGTCCTTCATCGCCTCCGAGAGCCAAGGCATCCGCCATGCGCCCTTGCTTACTTTCTTTCAAACGTTTTATTCGCGTATTGGTATTGATTGTGGAATTGCTTCCGGCTGTCAATATTGCATACTCGAACACGTACGGTTTGATATATACTTTTAGCTCTTACTTTTAATTTTACTTTTTGTACATCATGTCAAAGATCGTTTCTCTTTTCAGAGAGAGTGGAGAATAACGGATTCGAACCGTTGACCCTCTGCGTGCAAGGCAGATGCTCTAGCCAGCTGAGCTAATCCCCCAAGAGGTTGTTCAAGAATATCGTTTTTTAGCTTTTAGCTTTTAGCTTTCAGCTTTCGCTGTTCCTCGTTCTTGAGCTTGGTAGTCCCAGGCAGAGTTGAACTGCCGACCTCTA
>NZ_QTLK01000009.1:61846-199015 GCF_003602705.1 Bacteroides sp. AM16-13 | reverse complement strand
ATAGGTTCAGACATGATGCTGAACAATTACTTGTGAGACCTCTTGTCGCACGTAACGCTGCAAAGATAGAGGGGCTTGAAGAAATAGGAAATCCCCATTTATAATGGAAGATTTGTCTCATTCTCATTATAAATGGGGATATATGGAATAAAAATAGTCGATATTGTTAATGGTGGAATAGGCGGATGCCTGTAAATGCCATTGCCATATTATATTTGTCGCAAGTTCCAATCACATGGTCATCACGTACGGAACCACCCGGTTGTGCAATGTAGCTGACACCGCTTTTATGCGCGCGTTCTATATTATCTCCGAATGGGAAGAAAGCGTCCGATCCTAAAGCTACACCTGTCATCGTATTCAGCCATGCCCGTTTTTCTTCACGTGTCAGCACTTCCGGCTTTTCTGTGAAGAACTGCTGCCAAACGCCGTCTGCCAATACATCGTCATAATCCTCCGAGATGTAAACGTCGATAGTGTTGTCACGATCTGCACGACGGATTTTTTCAATCCATGGCAAGTTCATCACTTTCGGATGTTGGCGTAAATACCAGATATCTGCTTTATTTCCTGCCAGACGCGTACAGTGGATGCGTGACTGTTGGCCTGCGCCAATACCGATTGCCTGCCCGTCTTTGGCATAACACACCGAATTGGATTGCGTATATTTTAAAGTGATTAAGGCAATGATTAAGTCGCGTTTCGCATCAGCCGGAATTTCCTTATTCTGCGTAGGCATCTCTTTCAAAAGACTCTCATCGATCTTTAATTCGTTTCTTCCCTGTTCGAAAGTCACTCCGAATACATCTTTGTGTTCGATAGGAGCCGGGCGGTATGCAGGATCTATCTTTATTACATTATAGGTTCCTTTTCTTTTATTCTTCAGAATCTCCAGTGCTTCGGGAGTATAGTCAGGAGCAATGACGCCGTCGGATACTTCACGGTTGATGATGCGTGCTGTTTCTTCATCACAGGTGTCGGACAATGCGATAAAGTCTCCGTAAGATGACATACGGTCTGCGCCACGTGCGCGGGCGTATGCTGTAGCTAATGGAGACAGTTTCATGTCGTCCACAAAATAAATCTTTTTCAGCGTGTCGCTCATTTCTACCGCAACAGCAGCACCTGCAGGGCTGACATGTTTAAAAGAAGCGGCAGCCGGCAGTCCGGTAGCCTCTTTCAGTTCTTTCACTAATTGCCAACTGTTGAACGCATCCAACAAATTGATATAACCGGGACGTCCGTTCAATACTTCGATGGGGAGTTCTCCTTCTTTCATGAAGATACGGGCAGGCTTTTGATTGGGGTTGCAGCCGTATTTCAGCTCGAGTTCGTTTGCCATTTTATTAAATATAAAATTATGAGTTACTAATTACAAATAGATAGCGACAAAATTACTAAAAAAAGACTAGCTTGCCTAAAGTTGTGCCACAAAATAGTAGCGTATAATTAGTATTTGCCAATAAATGATGATTTAAAATACCTATAAATGATGATTGCATTTCAGCAAAATATTCCGTTTCTTTGTACTCTCTAATATACATAGGTATGATGGATAATTTACAGAAATACAAGCCGACTGATAAGATGATCGATCTCATCAGCGATAATTATTCTTTGTTGCAAGTGATGAGTCGTTTTGGGCTTTCATTGGGGTTTGGTGACAAAACAGTCAAAGAAGTTTGTGAACTAAATGGAGTGGACTGTCGGACTTTTCTGATTGTAGTCAACTTTATGGCTGAAGGCTTTTCCCGGCTCGATGGGGATAAAGATGATATTTCCATACCTGCATTGATTGATTATCTGCGGCAGGCACATATTTATTTTCTTGATTTTTCTCTTCCGGCTATTCGTCGTAAATTGATCGAGGCAATTGATTGTTCGCAGGACGATGTAGCTTTTCTTATTCTCAAGTTTTTTGATGAATATACACGAGAAGTGCGTAAGCACATGGATTATGAAGAGAAAACCGTCTTTAAGTATGTCGATTCATTGATTAAGGGAAATGCTCCCAAAAACTATCAGATCAGTACCTTTTCCAAACATCACGATCAGGTAGGGGAGAAGTTGACAGAACTAAAAAATATCATTATAAAATATTGCCCTGCCAAAGCAAATGAGAATCTTCTGAACGCGGCTCTTTTCGACATATATGCTTGTGAAGCCGGACTGGAATCTCATTGCAAGGTTGAGGACTATATTTTTGTTCCTGCTATTCTGAATTTGGAAAGGAGGATTAGGGAAAATGAAAAATAACGAAGTTGTTCGAATAGCTATTGCAGAGACCTCTGTAATTATTCGTGGTGGGTTGACTGCTGCATTGAAGCGTCTTTCTAACGTAAAAGTGCAACCAATAGAATTGTTGTCTGTTGAAGCTTTGCACGATTGCGTCCGGACGCAATGTCCCGAGATGTTGATTGTCAATCCTGCTTTTGGTGATTACTTTGATGTAGCTAAGTTTCGAGAAGAAATATCTGGTAAAAGGATACGTTTAATAGCGTTGGTTACTTCTTTTGTAGATGCTTCATTATTGGGTAAGTATGATGAGTCTATTTCAATATTCGATGATTTGGAAACTCTTTCTAAGAAAATTGCGGGTTTGCTGAATGTGGTTTCTGAAGAAGAAGGGATGGATAATCAGGATACGCTTAGCCAGCGGGAAAAGGAAATCGTTATCTGTGTGGTGAAGGGAATGACAAATAAGGAAATAGCGGAAAAGCTTTTTTTGTCGATTCATACGGTGATTACACACCGGAGAAATATTAGCAAAAAATTGCAAATACATAGTGCTGCCGGTTTGACTATCTATGCTATTGTAAATAAGCTGGTTGCATTGAGCGATGTGAAAGACTTATAGCCTGCGGAAGTGTTATAAAATATAAAACCGTTTGCGCACACGAAAAATATTCGTACCTTTGCAAAGCAGTTGAGAAATTGCTGTTAGTTTATAAGGTAAAAGAAAATATTAAATAGAGGTATTAGATTAGACAGTTTAAGGTATTAAAAGTTTTTTAGTTTAGTTCAATAGGATAAGTTTTTAATAGAAGGTAAAAGGATAACAATAGGTAAGACGTTTTTAGGTAAAAAGAAGATTAGTTTTCAGGAAATTTGAGGTACTATGGAAAAGCCTTTAGGCTTTTCTGATGCGGTGGCGAGTGGTTCTATAAAAAGAATTAGCTCGTTTTTTTTATTTATATGGGATTTAAGTCTGTCGCATTGTTATGGGTTAAACAGAGAGTATTATTAGTATAGACTATATAGTAGGTTTAAGGGTCCATGCAAGCGAAAAAATAGTGACGGTATATGACAACGATACCGTTGCTATCCCGGACATATACCGTCACTATCCTTGCCGGATAGCGTCACTATTTTGTAGACGAAAACTTATCGATGAATAGGGTTGCTTGATCTTGCAGGTTAGGAGGGTAATAAAAAACAAAATCCCGACGAAATCGCTTCGGCAGGATTCTATTTCATTTTTTACTTAAATGTGGCTACGTAATAAAATTATGACTAATTAATTCAATTCTGATACTGCAAAGATAGTTCGTTTCAGTATGAGTCACAATCACCTTTATGAGGTATATTATGTAGTAGTTCTCACTATTTATGGTTAGTGGCAGGCGTTTTCTCTACTTTCTTCCACTCTTTAGTCTCGAAATCGTATGCTTTTATGATTCTTGCAGGGCATCCGGCGCATATTGAATAAGGTGGAACGGAATGACTGACTACGCTTCCGGCAGCCACTACGCAATGTCTTCCTAAGGTTACTCCCGGTAGAATGACCGAATTGGCGCCTACCCATACATCATCCTCAATGACAACAGGCAGTGTGCTGACTCCTTGTTCATCAATCATCTTTTCCGCATCCTGGTAATTGTGGTTGAGTCCTGTGACTGTTACATTCTGTGCCAGATTGACGTGGTTGCCGATATGAACCGGACCTATGATTGTATTTCTTAATCCGATGCGTGTATAATCTCCGATTGTTAAGTCGCCAACTGCATTGTTCAGACAGGAGAAATCTTCGACAACAGAATATTTTCCCAAGAAGAACCGGTTGAAAGGAGGGAGGTCTTTGCGGACACTCCGGTAGATGACAGAACCCTTTCCACGTTTCAGGTATATGAAATCGAAGAGCCGTATCCACCAGTTGGGGCGAGTTTTAACGGGATGCATGATGAAACGATGCACAGCCTGTTTCAAGCCGGGGTTTTCTTTAATTCGTTGTTTAAGTGTTTTTTTCTCCATATTGAATGTTTTTTCTTCTTTTTGTCTTCTACCAGATAATCAGGGATTGCCAGGCTGTAAGTGATTAATAGACCGAAGAGTGCGATCCACCATCCGAATGATAAGGTCCAATTGTATACGGTTATCAACGAAGCCCAAACGCTTACGAAGATACATAATTTAAGTGGAGAAGGTGTCAATTGTTGTACGATCCGGTTGCAGAAACTCCAGTTTCCCTCAAATATGGAAGGGAGCAAGTAGGAAGTCGTTTTCCGGATACGTTTCCGATAAGGGCAGACCGGAGCGGATTGGCAGTATACAATTACGTCCGGCAGGTAATCAATGTATATATTCTGCCGGAATAACTTTCGCTCAATATTGGTTTTGGAACTTTTCATGTTCTTTTGCAGCCATTTCAGATCGATTGCCATATTAGTTCCCAGCAAATGGGAGGATAGTCCGAATTGTGTATTACCGGCTCTGCAAAGGCTGTTTTTTATTTCTTCACGTATAGCACGGAAGCGATTACGGAAACCTTTGCGGTTTTCTATTACCGTATGTAGCTGGATGGCTTGTATACCGGCATCGTATGCATTGTATATTTTGTCCAGAAATTGCGGAGATAAAGCAGAGGCTGTATGGGACAGAAAGAGAACCAGGTCGTAATGCTCCTGGTCTAAGCTGTTGATTGCCTGATACAGATCGCTGTATGTGATAAACTCGTATGATTCTTCTTTATATATTTCCGGAAGAAGGCTTCCTTCCGGAACGAGAATAGCGCAACGATATGTTTTTTGAGCTTTAGGATAAGTGATATGTTTGAAATGTGAAGCTACGGCCATCACAAAGAGGTATAGCAGCAAAAGCCCTGTACAAAAGAATATCAGATCATCTATTATGTAGATATAAGAGTCTATCATCTGAAAGGAGATTATACGTTCTCTTTTTGAATGAATGCAGTAACTGTTTTCAGAATAATCTTTATATCCAGCCAGAAAGAGAATGTCTTTGCATAGGTGATATCCAACTGCTTGCGTTCTTCGGCAGAAAGTTTACCGGCTTCGCCTCTTTTCTCTACCTGCCATAAACCGGTCAATCCGGCCGGCCCCATGAAACGGTCGATGTGCTCATCGCTTGTCAGCAATTCGGCTTCGTAGAGTGGGAGAGGACGGTTGCCTACTATTGACATATCCCCCTTTAAAATATTAATAAGCTGGGGTAATTCGTCAATACTATATTTACGGATAATGCGTCCTATCTTTGTTATTCTCGGGTCATTTTCCAATTTAACGAAAGCATTGCTTTTTTCTTTGGACTTCTTGTTGATGTAGTCTTCTTCGGAGATTACGAAATCGTCCGATATCAGGAGGATTTCTTCTTCGTCGGCTTCTTCATTAATATCCGGTTCCAGTTCTTCCCCCCAAATATCCTCATCTTCCTGTTGATACTGGTTAAGAGCATTGAAATCCTTTAAATGCTTGTCGGCATCAGTGTACATCGAACGGAATTTAAGGAAGTCGAATATCTGATAGTTACTTCCTACTCGCTTGGATTTGTAGATAATGGGGCCCTTGCTTTCTAACCGGATAGCTAATGCAGTAAATATTAGGAGAGGAGAAAGGCATAATATCGCCATTCCCGAAAAGAATATATCAAAAGTTCGTTTCCATAAAGGCAATCGGAAAGCATTAATATTTTGTGTTTTAAGCTGAAGTGCCTTTATTTTCTGATCTTTTCTTCGTTTAAGGAAAGTCGATAAGTCCTTTAAAGCCTCTTGGCTCGTTTCATATTTGATTGTATTGTTAATGCCGGCTTTAAGATATTCGGATGCTTCTTCCTTAGACAAGGAATCGATGACGAGTATCATATAAAGTCCCGGATATTTTTTGCGCATGTATTGGATATCTGCAATATCTTGGGATAAGTTCACCTGTTCGAAAAATAGGGCTGCGTCATATTTTTCGCGTATTTTCTCCAATACTTTGACAGCTTTGCTACAATTGGACGCAGCATAGAATACCCCAATACTTAGTCGGGAGAGTAGTTCTATTGTTTTGCTATCTCTGCCTATATAAACAAAATATTGCATGTGTAGAAGACCCGGTATTAGTCAATAATCTTTTTGATTCGGATTTTGAGTTCCAATGGGTTGAATGGTTTCAGGATATAGTCTTCTGCTCCCTCTTCCAGTAGTCTGATTCTTTCCGTTGTACTTTCTTCGCTGGATAACATAACGATAGGAATTGATTTGAATAATTCATTGTTCTTCATGTATCTTAAAAATTCATCACCCATCATAAGAGGCATACGAATGTCTGAAATAATGAGGTCAGGTACATTGCCTTCATTAAGCCATTCTATTGCTTTGATGGGATCTTCCAAATAGGTAAAATCATACTCTTTTCCTAGATACACACCGGCCACTTTTCCGATTGTCGATTTATCGTCGACTAGTAATATTTTTTTCTTCATACGAATAGACCTTTCTATCGCTTGCTTTGTTATTTGATTTATTGATTGAGATTGTTGTCACATTATGTTTGTGATACACTGCAAATATAGATATTATTTTAGAATAATCTCCATTCTGGAGAGTAAAATTCGTGATATATGTTTTTTTTCTATTAATTGCGACTAACAGTATCTTGATGAAAAAACACGGATTTCAACTTTCATGAAATCCGTGTTGATGATTGACTGTTTGGCTTATTTATAGACTCTTGATGAATCAAAAGTTTTCCACCATTCTTCATTCTTAGTACCGCCACTTGTTACCCAACTTTCGAACAGCGAGTAAGCAGATTTGATATTCATATATTCCAAAGGCCATTTGAAGTCTGTCGGAACCATGATTCCCCATGCTAGGTTATCTTTACTGATGTAATATCTTTTGCGGGAAGTAGAGCTATCGTCGTTGTTGCCTCCGAACAAGTCGGTATTTGCTAACTTAGTGGGTTGGTAACCGACGATATGGATCTCTTTACGCTGGTTTCTGTTTCCTTCTACGAAGATGAACACATTCAGTTTGTTGATATTAAGCTCATCCACAGAAATTGGGTTGCTGAACTTGATAGTGAAACTGATATTTTTAGGATTCGTATTGGCAGAATGATCTTTAATGGTATTAATCTGTTCGTAACGGTCTCTTCCCAATGCGTTGTGAGCATCGTCAAATAATGGGATAACAGCATAGTCCTGGCCGTTCTCAATCTTATTACTATTCACATTAAAGTTTTTAGCAAGAGAGTTATCACTGAACACCACCGGTTGTGTGATAGCACTGGCAGGAACACCGTCCAGCATGATAGCAGCTCCGATGCTCTTCGTAGCTCCCGCAGCCGATAAATCAAGACTTAGCGTGAACTCTTCTGCCTTATTATCCTTGTTGATGGAAATCTTTCTTTCTTTGATAATCAAAACAAGATCGTTCATATCGTAATCTCCATATAAAGGCCACTGGTCTTCAAATAGATAAGCGTAATTACGAGTGTCATCCATGATGATCGGGAATTTAGGATCTTCTGGTTCTTCTCCTTCATTTCCATTATTCTTAGTACCCGTGCAGACTTCTATCACGACTTTGGATTCTCCCATTTTAGTAAAGTATGCGCCATTTTGTACATAGAAGTTGTTCCAATATGGGCTCTTTTCAACATGATTATCACATTCAATAACTAAATTTCCATCATACGTAAAACCTTGTCCGGTTATAACCGGAGATTTTATCATAGAAGTATTTTCGCCTTTTCCGTAAAATTTAGCATGAGCTGTATTCATGTAAATACTTGTAGTTGCATCCAGCATAGAACCATTGCTCAAGTTGACTGTCCCATTAACAAACTCCATCGTAGGAGCTTTTAAGTATCCTTGGGTAAAGTTGAATGTTGCTCCGTTTGCATAGAAAGAAGTTGTGGCTTCCAGACTGCAAGCATTGTTGAATGTTGTATTGGTGAGGCTGATAGTTGTAAATCTCATGATGTTGTTATTGGTAGCAACAGCATTAGAATTTGCAATTAATTCCTTACCATAAATCTCTCCGTTATTTTCTAGTGAGAAATTAGATGGCAGATTTAATGTACCTTCAAGCTCAATTTTATTATCATTCACAATTTTTGTGTTAGAATTGATTGAGATGTCTCTGCTTGTTATGGTTCCTTCGTTGTAGAGTGTTGCACCGGAATGCAGAATCATGGTATTTGTTACCGCCAGTGTCCCCCAGTTTCTTAATGCAGCAGGCGCTCCATTAGTGAATGATACATCGTCTGCGTTTACTTCTCCTTTTTCCATGATAGTCAGCATGGAGTTTCTGATGAACGTCATGGTTCCTGATGCATTAATCTTTGCATTGTTCATCACAATGATTTCAATTCCGTTCTGGAATTGGAAAGTTGCAGGAATAGTCCATTGGGCATCTACATAAACTCTGGTTGCAATATCACCGTCATATCCGTCAAATTTGAATATACCATTATAGTCAGAGGTGATTTTGTAATTAGCATTACGCAGTAAAGTAGTTCCTGTCATTTCTGTAACTTCCTTAGCGTCAGCTGGTATGGAAGAATAATCCGGTTTTTTAAATGCAAGGCTTCTAGTAGCGACACCACGACTCATTAATGCTCTATTTTGTGCTGCAGATTCTGCATAATAGAGCTTACAGGTAATATTATCGCTGTTTTCGGGCACATCGAACTGATATACCTGTTCACGTCCTCTAGGGTCAGTTTGTTTCACGTAAATACCCTTTTGAGTGGGAAGCAGGCTGACAGCAGCTGTAAATTTAAAGTTATTTTCTTTGTTAGCTGTCCTTGCAGCGAGTACGGAAGCATTTTCGTTAGTCAAAGGATCTTCTGCATATATTTCAATTAAATAAGCAAATTGCCCTCCTTCTTCATCTTTCACTTCGACTGAAACATTTTTTGTGGTTATCATGTTCCAATCGATATCATCGGGAGCAGCAAAGCCGTTTCCCATCGGGTTAGGTGTTTCATAAGACGGATCATAGAGATCCTTTCCGGAGTCCACACAACTAAACATAGTACCTGCTATTGCTATTGCAATAATGGGCACAAATTGAACTGTTTTCTTCATCATAATGTATTATTGCTTGATTGTTTGTAACCAAATCCATCACAAAAATAACTGCATATCTTTTATTGGAAATGTTTTTTCTGTTATTTTATAGGGTGAAAACAACTATACTTCCGTTTTGGTTCTTCTTTGGCTCGTTTAGGTTTGATGAAGTCTCGGTGATGATGAAGAGAATCCCTTGATTTTCACTTTTATAAGACCGCTTAAAATGAAAATCAAAGGATTATATTAAGTGTATTTAATTTAAGACTTAGTAATTTCTCCTATTAAGCAGGAGTTCATTTTATATCGGATATCCTTGTTGGGTAATCCATGTCCCAATAAAAACATGAGCTTTGTTATGGCACATTCGGGAGTGCTGTCATATCCGCTGATTACACCTGCTTCCAAAAGGTGCATTCCTGTTTCATAACGTCCCATCTCTACTGCTCCGGAGGCACACTGTGTGATGTTGACAATGATAATTCCGCGATCGGTAGCTTCTTTTAGTTGGCGGATGAACCATTCCTTTTGCGGGGCATTTCCTGAACCGAAGGTTTTCATGACAACTGCCTTCAATCCGGGAACATGAAGCAGAGAAGTTACGATACTCTCTTGGATACCAGGGAAGAGGGTCAAAATAACTACATTGGTGTCAAATAGATAATGCGGCTTTAATGGTTTTGTCGGATCTGGTTTCCGGATAAGATGGGGTTCATATTTGATGTGGATACCTACCCGTGCCAAGGGTGGATAATTGAAAGAGCGGAAAGCGTTAAAATTCTCCGCATTAATTTTGGTGGTACGGTTGCCACGCATCAAATGATTTTCAAAGAAAATACAAACTTCAGGAACGATGGCCGTACCATCCGGGTTTTTGGCAGCTGCGATTTCAATGGCTGTGATGAGATTTTCTTTTCCGTCTGTGCGCAAAGTTCCGATTGGTAGCTGGGAACCGGTGAGAATGACGGGCTTGCTTAGGTTTTCGAGCATAAAGCTTAATGCAGAGGCTGTGTAAGCCATCGTATCTGTTCCGTGAAGGATGACAAAACCATCAAAATAATCATAATTGTAATTGATAATCTTTACTAGCTTTGCCCAGTAAGCAGGTTCCATATCCGAAGAGTCGAGAGGGGGATCAAATTGGTAGGAAGAGATGCGGTAGTTGAATCTTTTTAGTTCGGGTACATGCTTAAGCAAATGATCGAAGTTGAAGTTTTCTAAGGCACCTGTTTCCGGATTCTCTATCATTCCGATAGTTCCACCCGTGTAAATTAACAAAACGGAAGGGGTTTCTGCTCTCATAATTGTTGAATTACTGTTAAAACGCTGGCAAAGATAGGAAAAAATAGTGATTTATGATTTATGAATTATGATTTATGAGTTTTCGAATGATTTTGTAGATTTATCATTCATGTGAACCTCCCTCACGTCCCTCACACTTGATTAATTTATTAGAATTACCAATGACTTGGCTTCAACTGCTGATTCACATAAATCATAATTCATAAATCATAAATCATAAATCATTTCACCGCTTCTTTTAATTTAAGGATGGCTTTTTCCGGGTCTTTTTCTTCTTCGAGCAGAGTAACGAACTTACTGCCGATGATAGCTCCGGAAGCGTGTTCGCAAGCTGCCTGGAATGTCGCTTTATTGGAGATACCAAATCCTATCATCAACGGATTGTTCAGATGCATATCTTTTATTTTCTTGAAGTATGCCTGTTTTTGTTCGTTGAAATTCTGTTGTGCTCCGGTAGTTGCTGCTGATGAAACCATGTAAATGAATCCGTCGGTATGTGTATCTATTTCGCGTACCCGTTCTTCGCTGGTCTCCGGTGTGATGAGCATAATCACTTTGATGTTGTAGCGCTCTGCAATGATACGATAATGTTCTTGATAATCACGGAAAGGGAGATCGGGGATGATAACACCATCAATACCGCATTCCACGCATTTACGGCAGAAGTTTTCAAATCCGAATTGCATGATTGGATTTAAGTACCCCATGAATACAAGTGGTATTTTTACGTCCTTGCGAATATCCCGCAATTGTTCAAAAAGAAGTTTTAAAGACATGCCGTTGCGCAATGCTTGGGTAGCGGCATTCTGGATAACAATGCCGTCTGCCATCGGATCACTGAAAGGAATACCGATTTCAATCATGCTTACTCCATGTTTTTCGAGTGTGCGGATTACATTGGCAGTACCATCTAAAGTGGGGGTGCCGGCACAAAAATAAATAGAAAGTATGTCTTTCTTGTTGCTATTGAAAAGTTGATTAATTCTATTCATGACGTTGGAATTTTAAAGTGATGATTTTAATTCGTTTAAAAATGTCCGGATACGCTCCGGATCTTTTTCTCCCGGTTTGGTTTCAAAACGGCTGTTGAGATCATATCCGGCAAGCCGGGGATGCTTGAATTCTTTCAGGGCATTGGCACTGTATGAGTTGATACCTCCGCTCAAAAGGAAAGGTACATCTCCGTTATATGTGTGTAATATGCTCCAATCAAATTGATTTCCCGAACCACCATATTGCTCGCATTTGGTATCGAACAGAAAAAGATCACAGACTTTTTCGTAGTCATACACCTTTTTCAAGTCTTTGGGGCGGTCTACGGAAAAGGCCTTGATGATTTTCAATCCGGTAGAATGTAAGGACCGGCAGTATTCCGGCGATTCATTTCCGTGGAGTTGCACATCATTCAGTCCGAAACGATCAGCATACATGCTGACCACTTGCTTATCTTCATTGACAAAGACGCCGACACGCCGGGCATGAGTGGGCAGGTAAGCCGGAAGCTCGTAGACACATCGGGGAGATTTAGGATAAAAGATGAATCCCAGCATATCTATGCCTTCGATAGCCTCTACGTCCTGTATGTTTTCAGCTTCTCGCATACCGCATACTTTGATAATTTTTCCGTTAATCATAGGGCTGTCCGTTTTGAATAATTAGTTTATTGAATGGCTTGCAGGAAATTCTGTAAAGTTTCTCCCGGTCGCTGTGTTTTCATAAATGTTTCGCCGATCAGGAATCCCCGGAATCCGGCTGCCCGGAGGCGTTTAACTATTTCCGGATCGGAGATGCCGCTTTCAGATACCAGTACCGAATCTTGAGGAAGTTGTCCGGCCAGGCGGAAAGAGTTTTCTACATCGGTGAAGAAAGTACCCAGATTACGGTTGTTGATACCTACCATATCTATTCCTTTGTTGATGTACGCCAGTTCTTCGGAACTATGAATCTCTAATAAGACCTCCAGTCCTAATTCATGGGCTTTTTCTGCAAGTTCATTGCATTTTTCCGGTTCTAGTGCGGCTGCAATGAGAAGTACGGCATCTGCACCAACAATTTTAGCTTGGTAAAGCTGGTATTCATCAATGATGAAGTCCTTTCTAAGGATGGGAATTTCCACCAAAGGGCGTGCGGCGCGGATATCTTTCAGGCTTCCTCCGAAAAACTTCTCATCAGTAAGGATGGAAAGGGCGGAGGCACCTGCCGCTGCATAGGAGGGAACGATCTCTTCCGGACGCGCTTCTTCTTGTATCCATCCTTTGGAAGGAGAGCGCCGCTTGAACTCGGCGATAATACCTGATGTGGAAGAGGCTAATGCCTGCTTCATAGAGCGGGGAGTCGGAGATTCGCTGATACCTTCCTGTAATTGTTCGATAGAAATAGCCTGCTTTTGCAGGTCAACTTCAAATCGTTTGTTTGCTATAATCTCGGATAATATATCTTTCATTAGTTCGTTTGTTTTTATATTTATAATCAGACTTGCTAATCGTAAATCAAATTAACTATTCAATTCGATGAATTTTTTTAGTGTTGCTAATGCACGTCCGCTTTCCAATGATTCTTTGGCAAGAGCAATACATTCTTCAATTGTCTTTTCCGGACGAATCACATGGATAGCGAAAGCAGAGTTGACTATCACTACATTTTTTTGAGCTTCCGTAGCTGTATTATTCATGATATGATCGAAAATCTTAGCTGCATCTTCCGGTGTTTGTCCGCCATCCAGATCAATATCCTTATAACGGGAGAAGCCGAGGCTTTCGGGAGTGTAAATCTTTTCATGATCGCTGGTTGCCACTTTAAACTCATTGGTCAGAGAAATCTCATCATATCCGTCAAGGCTATGAACAACGGCAAATTTCGTCTTGCTTTCCTGATAAGTATAGGTGTAAAGGCGAAGTAACGGTAGATTGTAAACTCCTAACAGTTGGTAAGCAGGTAATACCGGATTTACCAATGGACCGAGCATATTGAAGAAAGTGCGCACTGCCAATCCTTTACGAACCGGAGCTACTGCTTTTAATGCCGGATTGAATAAAGGGGCATGTAGATAAGCAAGATTGCATTTTTCCATGCTGCGACGCAGTTGGTCTACATCACTGGTGAATTTTACACCGTGTTGCTCCATTACATTACTGGCACCACTGACCGACGTTGCTCCATAGTTACCATGTTTCACAACCGGGAAGCCGGCTCCGGCAACTGTAAAGCAGGAAGCTGTAGAAATATTGAATGTGTTTTTTCCGTCACCTCCGGTTCCTACGATATCAATCGGAGCGAAATCACTCAAATCGACCGGAATACGCATTTCCAACAGTGCGTCACGGAAACCGCATAATTCCTCTACGGAAATATTACGCATCAGAAAGACGGTGATGAGTGAGGCCACTTGCACATCGTTATATTTCCCTTGCGCGATGTTCTGTAGAATGGTGCGCGCTTCATCGCGTCCCAAATATTGATGTTCGAAAAGTTTGTATAGAATCTGTTTCATAAGTTTAATCGTTTAAGAAGTTTTTGATAATTTCTTTTCCTTGCGGAGTTAATACTGATTCGGGATGGAACTGAATACCATGTACATTATACGTTTTATGGCGGATTGCCATGATTTGTCCCTCCTGGCTTTCTGCTGTTATTTCCAGACAGTCCGGAAAGCCTTCCCGGCTGACTACCCAGGAATGATATCTTCCAACAGGGATTTCTTTTCCTAATCCTTCAAAAAGCAGGTCCTGACGAATGATACTTACCGGAGTTTGTACGCCATGATATACTTCTTTGAGATTTTCCAGACGTGCTCCGAAGGCTTCGCCGATAGCCTGATGACCCAGGCAAACCCCCAGAATGCTTTTGGTCGGAGCGTATCTCTTAATAATAGGTAGTAACAAGCCGGCTTCTTCGGGTATGCCCGGTCCGGGAGACAGGATGATTTTATCAAAACGATCTACTTCATCAAGCTCTATCTGGTCGTTGCGGACTACTTCTATATCTGTAGCCCCTAATTCTTTCACTACATGCAGCAGGTTATAAGTGAAAGAGTCGTAGTTATCTAAAAGTAATATTTTCATTTTTATTGTCATTGTAAAATGGTTGTTCAAATACTATCTCTGCTTTTCTGCCTAAAGAAATAGAAGCGTTTAGGCAACGGGAATCTTTTTTCAGGCAACAGCAATTATTTTTTAGGCTGACTATTTGGGACGGTTAATTTTTTAATTTGACAGCTAAATCAATTGCTTTTTTCAGTGCTCCCAGTTTATTGTTCACCTCTTGCAGTTCGTATTCATCTTGGCTGCGTGCTACGATACCTCCTCCGGCCTGGAACCAGAGTTCGTTGTTGCGGCTTACAAAAGTACGGATGGTGATTGCTTGGTTTAATTCGCCATTCAATCCGATAAAACCGATACAACCACCGTAGGCTCCACGATTATGTGGCTCGATTTCACTGATTAACTGCATAGCGCGTACTTTGGGGGCGCCGCTTAACGTACCGGCCGGGAACGTGTCAATAAACGTTTTTATTTTGTCTGCGCCTTCATTCAGCATACCGCTGACACGGCTTACCAAATGAATAACATGGCTATAATATTGCGGTTCCTTATAGAATACCACGCGTACGTCATGGCAATTACGTGAAAGATCGTTTCTAGCAAGATCAACCAGCATGACATGCTCTGCATTTTCTTTAGGGTCGGCCAGTAAAGCCTCTGTCAATTCGCGGTCTTTTACTGTGTCTCCCGTGCGACGGGTGGTTCCGGCAATCGGATCAATGTAGGCGCGGCCGTTTTCGATTTTGCAATGTGTTTCCGGTGAAGAACCAAAGATACGATATCCTCCGAAGTCGAAATAGAAAAGATAAGGAGAAGGATTGATGCTGCGGAGTGCGCGATAAACTTTGAAATCATCTCCGGCGTATGGTTGGATAAATCTTCTGGAAAGCACGATTTGGAAAACATCTCCGCGCATACAGTGTGCGATTCCTTTGCGCACATTTGCTTTGTGCTCTTCGTCGGTGATGGGGCTGGTTACGGGGCCTGTTACAGAGAAATTGTAGGAAGCATAATTCCGGTTTTCGATGGCTGCTTCCAGTTCCGGCAAACCGCTTTCTTCTCCTTCGGACAACATTTCAACTAATGTCAGCTCATTTTTGAAATGATTGAAAACAATGACATACTTATATAATATGTATAGTAAATCCGGAGCATCGTTTTGCTCATCATGACTTTCTTTCACCGGGATATGCTCGAAGTACTTCACGGCATTAAACGTCGTGTATCCGTAAAGCCCGCATACATTCTTATTATCTCCGGTCACCTGGAACTGATTGATAAACCGGTTTATGGCCTTTTCTACATTGAATGTTTTTGTCAGCGGTTCTTCCGTACGGCTATTATCGGGATAGTTGGCAGTGACAATGCCACCGTTTACACCGATGCTTGCCAAGGGACAAAGGGCTATAAATGACAGGGAATTTTCTCCGGCATGATAATCGGAACTTTCCATTAATGCGGATTGAGGATACATGTCGCGCACTTTCAGATAAATGCTGACGGGAGTATGCATGTCTCCGAGCACTTGTTTGCTATGGGTAGTATAATTAAATGTTTTCATTTCTATAATTGCTTGATTATTGATTGCGAATGATGGTTGACTAATTATTTATAGCTGTTCGTTAAACGACAAATAGGTTTCAATATCTTTGTCTCCTCGTCCTGAAACAGTCAATACAACGATATCTTCCGGCTTGAACTTCAATTTTTTCAAAGCTCCTAATGCATGGGCGGATTCCAATGCAGGGATAATACCTTCGAGTTTGGTTAGTTCGTAGGCAGCTTCTATCGCTTCGTCGTCGTTGATTGCCAATACGTTGGCACGGCTTTGGGCGGCAAGGTTAGCGTGTATCGGACCAATGCCCGGATAATCCAGTCCGGCAGAAATGGAGTATGGCTCCTCTATCTGTCCGTCCTCGTTTTGGATGACATAGGTACGTGCTCCGTGGATAATTCCCATTTTGCCGAGTTGGATGGTAGCGGCAGTCATTCCGGTCTCTATTCCTTTACCTCCCGCTTCCGCCAGGATAATGCCTACCCGTTCGTCGTTGATATAATGATAAATCGTTCCGGCAGCATTACTTCCTCCTCCCACGCAGGCTATCAGATAATCCGGATAATCACGTCCTTCTTTTTCTTGCAGTTGCTTTTTGATTTCTTCGCTGATAACAGATTGCAGGCGTGCCACCATGTCAGGGTAGGGATGAGGGCCTACGGTAGATCCGATGATATAATAAGTGTCGGCAGGGTGACAGCACCAGTCGCGGATCGCTTCGTTGGTTGCATCTTTCAGAGTCATGTTGCCGGAAGTAACGGGGATAACGGTAGCTCCCAACATTTTCATTTTCTCTACATTGATGTGCTGGCGTTCTACATCCGTCTTTCCCATATAAACGATACATTCCATATCCATCAATGCACAGACGGTAGCTGTTGCTACTCCATGTTGTCCGGCTCCGGTTTCGGCGATGATACGCTTCTTTCCCATGCGGCGTGCCAGTAAGATTTGTCCGATGGTGTTGTTGATTTTGTGAGCACCTGTATGATTCAGGTCTTCCCGCTTCAGATACAACTTGCAACCGTACTTTTCAGAAAGGCGTTTGGCCAGATAGAGTGGGGAGGGACGTCCTACGTAGTCACGTAGCAACTGGTCGAACTCCTTTTTAAAATCTTCGCTTTCAATCACTTCGAGGTACTTATTCGTTAGTTCCTCAACACATTTGTGGAGGATTTCCGGTACGTAAGCACCGCCGAATTCTCCGTAATAGCCATCCTGGTCAACTAAAAAACTTTTCATAATCCTATCTGTATTTTTATGTTATTATTGAATCTGTTTTGAAACGGGTAAATAAAAAGAGCCCTGTCGCAGGTTGCGACAGGGCTCTTTCAAATTTGTTATATCTTTAATGAGGTATATACATACGAGCACTGCTCCCTTACGACTGTCGGAGTTGTAACGGGCGCCACCACCAATATGTATTTACTAACATTGTTCTCATTGTCTTTTGTAATTTTATGGGGGCAAATATAGACACTTTGTTTGAAACAGCAAACAAAATATGACTTTTTTTCTCTTTTGCCTTCATTTTTCTGATATAGAACAATTTTCAACCTGAACTGTTCTTATAAATATTGAATATTTAAACAAAAACAATTATGAAACGGAGAAAAGTTTTAGTAGGTATCGCTATTGCCATTTTCATTATATTATTATTGTATTGGTTATTGGTAGCAGAGGATATGAAACCCTGGTTGTCGGCTATGGTTCCTTCCGTGGCACAACAATTCTTTGCTTGATTCTGACAGGCTTCGGATAAATCATGTATCTTTGCAAGGATAGTGACTAATAACCAAAATAATAACAATAGACTAAGATATGGAAAATTTTATTTTTCAAAATCCCGTGAAACTAATCATGGGAAAAGGGATGATTGCCCGGCTGGCTAAAGAAATACCGTCCGACAAACGTATTATGATTACTTTTGGCGGCGGAAGCGTGAAGAAAAACGGAGTGTACGATCAGGTAAAGGAAGCATTGAAGGACCATTTTACGGTAGAATTCTGGGGAATCGAACCCAATCCTGCCATCGAAACTCTCCGTAAAGCGATTGCTTTGGGAAAAGAAGAGAAAGTGGACTATTTGCTGGCTGTTGGCGGCGGTTCTGTTATTGACGGTACGAAATTGATTTCCGCAGGAATCCTGTATGATGGTGATTCTTGGGATTTAGTGCTTGCCGGACGCCCGGTAACTCATACTGTACCTCTTTCCACTGTATTGACTTTGCCTGCTACCGGTTCGGAAATGAATAACGGAGCAGTTATTTCCCGTCGCGAAACGAAAGAGAAATATCCTTTTTATGCCAACTATCCAATCTTCTCTATTCTTGATCCGGAAGTTACCTTTACTTTGCCTCCTCATCAGGTAGCTTGTGGATTGGCTGATACCTATGTTCATGTGATGGAGCAATATATGACTACTTCCGGACAGAGTCGCGTTATGGACCGTTGGGCGGAAGGTATTCTGCAAACTCTGGTGGAGATTGCTCCGAAAATTCGTGAAAACCAGCATGATTATCAACTGATGGCTGATTTTATGCTTTCGGCTACAATGGCATTGAATGGATTTATTGCTATGGGAGTGTCTCAAGACTGGGCTACTCACATGATCGGGCATGAAATTACTGCTTTGCACGGATTGACACATGGCCATACGTTAGCCATTGTTCTTCCTGCCACGTTGCAAGTGCTTCATGAAGAAAAAGGGGATAAGCTTTTGCAGTATGGTGAAAGAGTTTGGGGAATTACTTCCGGCACGAGAGAAGAGCGGATTGATGAAGCAATTTGCCGTACCGAAGAATTTTTCCGTTCACTGGGACTGACTACACGTTTGCATGAAGAGAACATCGGACAGGAAACTATTCTGGAAATCGAACGCCGCTTCAATGAACGTGGTGCTAAATATGGTGAGAATGGAAATGTAACAGGTGCTGTTGCTCGTAGAATATTAGAGACTGCACTTTAGGCACACTCTTACATGAAGTTTATAGAATAAGAAGGTTTCCGAAAAATCCTTCTTGCTAAATAAAATGTGTACCCTAAAAGTTGGATATAAAACTTTTGGGGTACATTTCGTTAGTAGTGGTAATAATGTAAAGTAGCGGGGCAGTATTATCATCTTACAGGGTATACTTCATAATCAGTAACAGCAAAAAGAGTGATTTTATAAATCCAAGGCTTTTCGGTATTCTGCTTACTATTTCTCAATTTTCTCTGTTCTTGGAATTTTGAACCAGAAACAAGAACCTTCTCCTTCTTTAGATTCCGCTCCGATAACTCCTCCCAGCCGCTCTACTATGACACGACAGATGGCTAGTCCGAGACCTGTTCCTTTAATAAACGAATTCAGTTTGACGAAACGTTCGAACACCTTGTCTATTTTGTCAGCAGGAATTCCGATACCTGTATCTTTTACATAAAAGTATATTTCATCATTTGCTTCTTCAATCCGGTATCCCATTTCGATAGAACCTTTGGAAGTGAACTTTAAGGCATTGTTTGTAAAGTTGATGATAACCTGTGATAAGCGTATGCGGTCTGTATTAATAATACATTGATTTGCTCTCTCTGTGAATACGATTTGTACGTCCGGTGAAGAGTTTTTTTCTTGCATTTGTCTGCAAATACCTTCCATCAGTTCATTAATGTCAGTTTGCGCAAATGTGAATTCCATAGTACCGGCTTCGATTTTGGAAAGATCCAGAATATCGTCTATCAGTTGCAATAATAAGATGTTGTTGCTGGAGATTATTTTCACGAACTCCTGTTTCTCTTCTTCCTCCTCTGTCTGACAAACCATTTCGGAAAATCCTACAATTGCGTTTAGTGGGGTTCGTATTTCATGGCTCATATTAGCGAGAAAGGCAGATTTTAGTCGATTGGATTCTTCGGCTTTTTCCTTTGCCTCTTGCAACATTCTGTTCATTTTTAGTTTTTCAGTGATGTTTTCAAAACGAAGTAATCCGCCAATAATTTCAGTTTCTTTTTCGTCGCCAAAAACGGGAGTTGCGGTCACTTCAAAATCGACATCGTCTACTCTGATTGTATGTCGGATTATTTTGCCTTGTTCGATTGCTTTCTTGAAAGCACATTGTCCACATGGTTCATTACGAAGTGCACTGGTCTGATAGCAAATTTTTCCCGGTATGTATCGTCTTCCTTTTACCAGGCTGGCGATTTGTCTTGTTTCTTCCCATTGCACCCGGTAATTTTTATCAATATAGATAAGCCCGAAGTCAATACTTTTTAGAGCTAGTTTCTGCTTCTTCAATGCTTTTTCCAGTTCTTCTTTGGCTGCAACCAATTCTCTTTCATAATTCTTGAGTTGAGTGATCTCCCATCGGGTTGCGAGCAGCCATCTTTTTTCCCCTTCCCATGAAATAATTGATTTTACAGCAATCGTATCATGGGTGATTCCATCGGGAGTGATATATTTTTCTTCTTTGCGGTATACTTTGCCTTCTTGTACGAGTTCTTTGTCGATATTCCGGTATTTTTCTCCTCTTTCTTCTCCGTATATTTCGTAGTCAGTATGTCCGATGGCTTCTTCACTGCTAATGCCGGATTGAGCGGCTGATTCTTTATTCCAGTAATAGTATCGGAAATCATTTGTAATGTCTTTTACGAAGATAGGAAAAGGAAGGTTGTCGAGAATGTCAAAAGAGAAACGGTAGGAATGATTGGTTTTTTTAATCGTTTTTTGTAATTTACGGATTCTATATAATAAGATGCTGATGATAAGGAGTAAAATAATTACCAGTAAATAATTATAACTCCAATATGCTTCACTAATCCAAGAAATTAACAAAATATTGTTTGCCATAAAATGTTTGATATAAATAAGGTTGTAAAGATATGAATTGTTCTCTGAATTATCAAAAGATAATACATAAATATATTGATTTTCAACCTTATATTGTGACAGTGTAATAAAATGTGATGGATAAATGGGGACGTATGGTGTCTTTTATTTCCTGTATGGTATGATATTTTGCTTAATTTTGATTCTTTTTTTAGAGGTAAAATGTATTAAAATATTAAATGATGTCTCATGAACTAAAATCATTTCTAATTTGTTTTAATAACGCTGGAGTATTTTCTATTTTTGTTCACCTAAATTAGTTTTGATAGAGTCAAAATAAAACAATCATTTAATTACGTATGCTGATAACCATTATTATTCTCGTTCTTTCGGCTGTCTTTTTCGTGAACGGCAAGGTTCGTTCGGATATTGTGGCGCTATGTGCGCTGATAGCCTTACTTGTTTTTCAGATATTAACTCCTGACGAGGCACTCTCCGGTTTTTCCAATTCGGTAGTCATTATGATGATCGGATTGTTTGTTGTAGGAGGGGCTATTTTCCAGACGGGACTGGCAAAAATGATTAGTTCCCGAATTCTTAAACTTGCGGGAACCAGTGAGATCCGGTTGTTTCTATTGGTGATGTTGGTGACTTCTGTCATTGGCGCGTTTGTCAGTAACACAGGTACGGTGGCATTGATGCTTCCTATTGTTGTTAGTCTGGCGATGAGTGCCGGCATGAATCCCAGCAGGCTGTTGATGCCGTTGGCTTTTGCAAGTAGTATGGGAGGTATGATGACTCTGATTGGTACTCCGCCGAACCTTGTGATACAGAATACGTTGACTTCCGCCGGACTTGAGCCGCTTTCTTTCTTCTCTTTCCTGCCTGTCGGCATTGTCTGTGTAATTGTCGGTACACTGGTTCTGATGCCGCTTAGTAAATGGTTTCTTTCTAAAAAAGGCCAGAAAGATGATAATAAACGTTCGGGCAAGTCATTGAAACAGTTGGTTAATGAATATGGACTTTCCAGTAATTTGTTTCGTTTACAGGTGATAAAAGATTCAAGGCTTTTGGGGAAGACAATTATTGATCTGGATATTCGCCGTAAATATGGTTTGAATATTATGGAAGTTCGTCGTGGTGATGCATCGCAACATCGTTTTCTAAAAACGATTACTCAAAAGTTTGCTGCACCGGACACGATGTTAGAAGTAGAGGATATTTTGTATGTGACTGGAGACTTTGATAAGGTGCAACTCTTTGCGGAAGATTACCTGTTGGAGATCTTGGGCGACCATGCAACGGAAGAAACAAAAAGTACGACTAATTCGCTTGATTTTTATGATATCGGTATTGCTGAAATAGTATTGATGCCATCTTCTAATTTGATAAACCAGACAATTAAAGCAGCTGGTTTCCGTGATAAGTTTAATGTGAACGTATTGGGGGTTCGTCGTAAAAAGGAATATTTATTGCAAGATTTGGGGAATGAGCGTATTCATAGTGGTGACGTGCTTTTGGTGCAAGGAACATGGAATAATATAGCCCGTCTTAGCAAGGAAGATGCTGATTGGGTTGTTTTGGGACAACCTTTGGCGGAAGCGGCTAAAGTTACGTTAGATTATAAAGCTCCGGTAGCAGCTGCTATTATGGTGTTAATGGTGGCAATGATGGTTTTTGATTTCATTCCGGTAGCTCCGGTTACAGCCGTTATGATAGCGGGTATATTGATGGTGCTTACGGGATGTTTCCGCAATGTGGAAGCGGCTTATAAAACGATCAACTGGGAAAGTATTGTATTGATTGCTGCCATGCTCCCTATGTCTCTGGCATTGGAGAAAACGGGAGCTTCGGAATATATTTCCAATACATTGGTGAACGGTTTGGGATCATATGGACCGATTGCATTGATGGCAGGTATTTATTTTACGACTTCGTTGATGACGATGTTTATTAGTAATACGGCTACCGCTGTTTTGCTTGCTCCGATTGCTTTGCAAAGTGCCATACAGATTGGAGTCAGTCCGGTTCCTTTCCTGTTTGCCGTGACGGTAGGTGCAAGTATGTGTTTTGCTTCTCCGTTCTCTACGCCGCCTAATGCCTTGGTGATGCCTGCCGGACAATATACCTTTATGGATTATGTAAAAGTAGGATTGCCATTGCAGATTATTATGGGAATCGTGATGATTTTTGTATTGCCATTGATTTTCCCCTTTTAGTCTTTGATTTTTATCTTGTCAGTGGGGGAGATGAAAGAAATAGAGATTTGTAGCGCTGAATCTTTGTCTTTTTATGAAGAGTTGCATATTTCCATGCAACTCTTTTTTTGCTGTATACTATTGAATAAATAGTATTAAAATTTTAATATTCAACGATATAACTAACTGTCTTCTAATATAAATAATTAGAGTGAGGCGTTTTAAAAGATGTTAACTGCAAATCGGAAAATGCAATGTAATCTGTATAATGTTTATAAATACAATTATCTTTGTGCGTCATTGCTGATTATTGATTAGTAGTGATTTATGTTTTTCGCAAATAAAACAAACTAAAGCATTAAAAGATTATGAAACAGAACATTGCAAAAGTATTCACTTTCTCGTTGTTGGCGTCTTCCATCAGTTTTATCAGTTGTGTTGATAATGAGAAAAATCTGTTTGATGCAGATCAACTGAAGCAAATTTACGAAGAAACTTTTCCTGTAAAAAACATCGATCTTGATGGTGATTGGACAGTGTCACGAAGTGTGATAGCGTGTGTGTCAGTTAATGGAGATCAGGGAGTAGATTATAAGATACAAATATTTGATGCCGATCCATTAAGTCCGGGAAGTACAGCAAAACTCTTAGCGGAAGGAACTGTCAATCAAAGTACGACTTTGAATGTGGTGATGGATTGTGCAACAGCGCTTGATAAGGTGTTTGTTGCACGCATAGATGAGCACAAACGCTATCTGGTTCAACCGGTAGCGATTGAAAATGGTACAGTGACAGCGCATTTAGGAGACGCACATTATATATGGATATACAGGAGCACAACGTCTCATGTTGAATACAGGGAATGCTAGTACCCCTCTTACAGATATATACACTCTTGAAGTGAACGTCAAACTTAAGAATACAATATCTGTCCCTAGTGTGACAGATGGCTTAGACTTCTTCATTGCTTATCAGGGGATAGGTCAAAAGAGAACGGAAATCCATTTGACTCATTTTAATTCGGCTACGGCGAATGGCCAATTAGCAGATAATGAAGTGCTCGAAGTAATCAAGGCAGTTAATAATACTTGGGCTCTTTGCGTTCCTGATAAATTTGTTTATCCAACAGAAACAACAGTGATAACGAATGCATATTCTAAATTTGCAGATTGGGCACACGATCAGAGCTCAACCACAGATTGGTATAAGACTGTTAGTAGTGACAAGGTGATTCAGTACTAAACTTTTCGTCATCTCTACACTTTTTACATAAAGTTTTAGAATCCCTGATTATACTGACGATTGTTTGTGTAATCAGGGATTTTGCTATCTCACATGTTTTGTTATTTTTCTCTGTTAGCAAGCAAAAACCTTTAAAATGCTGAAAATTTTGCTTGTTTTGTACAAAAGCACCGTGTTTTTATCGGAAAAGCATCGTTATATTTGTGAAAAACATAAGGATAAAGTAAGCAAAAGATGCGGATAATGTCACCAAAAGCTATGGATAGAGTAAGCAAACCATTGGGATAGTGTCGCTATGTCGTAAATATTGTTAGTATTTTCTACTTTCCTTCCATTGATTTTTCTATTTCGGTCTTTGATAATGATAAATAGAAAAGAATAAAAGGAAACTTTATTGGTATAGATAATCTCTCTTTGGTGGTAAATGTTTTGATGATGTATCAAAAAGTGTATATATCGTGCCTGATTATAGAATAACGATTTGAGCAAATTCCTCTACAGTGGCAGAAACTCTTTATTCCAATAAAAGGGAGGAAAGAAACGATTCCTGGTAGATTAAGAATTACAAAGTGTCAATGGTGACTTTTTGTAAACTATAGTTTCTATAAGATAGGTTTCATCAATTGTTAAGGCATTTTTTCTCTCTGTTACAATTATATATTTTAATGCTTTGTAACTATGAAGAGACAAAGAATAGTAGCTATGTTGAATAATAGTTGCTTGATGGCATAGCACGATAGAACTTCCGTAATGTACAAATCAAGCGATTTAAGGTTGAATAAACTTAAATCGCTTTTCTCCGCATCACTACTATCTGATCGAACCGCTTTTGTGACGGAGTGCCAACTATAATTTCCTTTGGAGGGAATCGCTTATCGAACTCATTAGCAGCTGATTTATCGACCTGATATATTTCATCTTCTATGTAACGTCCTTTAGCGTTGGCTAAAGCATTATCATATAATTCATAAACATGAAGAGCTGTGGCATACATATTATCTTCGGTGCGAATCCCTAATGTTTCAGCAGGAATGAATCTTTGCCGGAGGTAATAATCCGGATCACCGCAAAGTAAAATGGCACGAAATCCCATATCGAAAGCTCGTTCTTTGGTCAGCGCAATCATTTTTCCTCCAATACCTTTCTGTTGATATTCGGGAAGAACAGAAATAGGCCCCAGACTCAATACTTCATATTGGTTACCGTCATCTGCCATGATAAATGATTTAAGGCAGACCACATTGCCGACAATCTTGCCATTAAGTTCTGCAACAATATCGAGTTCCGGTACAAATTTGGGATGGTTACGCATGATATGGAGCAGATAATGTTCGTCACACCCCGGAGAAAAATGATTCCAAAAGGCTTCCCGTGTGACATTTTCGGTTTCATTATAATCCGAAGGTTGCTCAATTCTAAGTTTTATATCCATCTTATTTCAAATATATAGTTGCACAAATATAGAGAACAAAATTCGAATATTTACCTCTTTGAGGACGAATCTGTACATTATAGCAAGATGAGACAAAAACTCCTGCTACAAAGTTTGAATATACACTAGTATCAGGAGCTTTGTGTATTGATGCATCAAGATTGTAGAGAATTAAACCTTGTTCATATTTTGCGTGTACAGACTATCGATGATACCGTCGGACAGTCCGATGGTAGGAACAATAACATCGGCCCGGTCTGGTTTCAACTTATATTGTTTCATACTGAAAGAGAACTGTTTAAATTTTCTGCAGAAATATCAATGCGAGATGTAATCGTCATAACGATATTATTACGAACTTATTACAATGTTTATTTGTTATTTTTATATATCAGTAGAAACACTTATATTCGCAAAAGTATTGAAACAGACTCGGTTAAAAAATATAGAATTTATGAAAACAATGAATTATTCCCTTATTCGCATTCTCTTTGCACTTGTAATAGGATTGGTGCTCGTTATTTGGCCAAATGCGGCTGCCAGCTATATTGTCATTACAGTTGGTGTTGCCTTTTTGATTCCCGGTGTTATCAGCCTTTTTGGCTATTTCGGCCGGAAAAGACAGGAAGGTGAGGCGGCTCCCCGTTTCCCGATAGAAGGAATCGGCAGTTTATTATTTGGACTTTGGCTGATTGTGATGCCTGAATTCTTTGCAGATGTTCTGATGTTTCTATTGGGATTTATCCTGATAATGGGAGGAGTGCAACAGATTGCTTCTTTATCGATGGCACGTCGGTGGATGCCCGTTCCGGGAGCGTTTTACCTGGTTCCTTCATTGATTCTTATTGCGGGTATCATCGCTTTGTTTAATCCGACAGGAGCACGTAATACTGCATTTATAATTATTGGTGTGAGTAGTTTGGTTTATTCGCTTACCGAATTAATCAACTGGTTCAAGTTTACCCGTCGTCGTCCGAAGACTCCGGTGGTACATGACGATGATGATATTGAGGATGCAAAGATAATCGAATAAAAAAGAAAAAATAGTAGGTAATGTTGTTATGTCTCTGAAAAAGAGTATCTTTGTGGTATAATAAAAACAAATGTATGAAGCCTGAAAAGAAACAAAGCAAATCTTCTTCTTTCTTTCAAAAAGTATTGGAGGACAAGAAAGCGATAAGGAAATGTATACAGGAGGGTGGAGACTTGAAAAAAATAGCCAAAGAGCGTGACATCAAATTCTCAACTCCCGTATGAATTCTGTAAGGAATCAGATTGGAACTACTCATTTATAACGATAAGCGGTGTAAAATACATCGCTTATTTTGTTGATTACTCTGTATATCACCCGGATTTTGACGAAGTATATACTTTTAGTTTTGAACCGGAAGAATCAACTCCTCATCCTATTGATCCAAAGATAGCGGCAACAATTGTTACGATCTTACAAGAATTCTTTCAAAGTAAAGAAAGAGCAATGATTCTTGTATGCGATAATATTGATGGAAAAGAAAATAAAAGAAATAGATTGTTTAGTCGGTGGTATACTAATTTTAAAACCAAAGATATTCTAAAATTTGATGCTTCGGCTACTACTGAAGGGTATCAATTATATGTTTCTATCTTGTTAAGTTCTTCCCATCCTCGAAAAGAAAAGTTGATTGCGGCTTTTTATGAGTTAGTTAAAAATGAATTTTATCCTGTTGAATAAAAAAGAAGAGGACTGCTTCACAGCACCCCTCCCCGCAAACTTAAAACAACCAACAAAAGAAATAGATAATTTCATAACGGTGAACTGTGAGTGGTAAACGGTAAATGCGTTGCAATGCAATTTGTTCACCGTTTATCGTTCACCGTTCTTTTTTTCTATCTCACAAATAACAGTTCCCTGTATTTCGGAAGCGTCCACATCTGGTTGTCAACAATGAGTTCCAACTTATCGATGTGGTAGCGGATTTCTTCCAGTGCCGGAACGATCGTGTCGTGGTAGGCAATGGCCTTTTCCCGTTCGCTTTCTATCTTGTTCGCAACCTTACGAGCTTCAATCATTGCATCTACATGCTCCTTGATGAAGGCTGTGCGGTCGGCAATCTCTTCAATAAGTTCCAGGTTTTTAGCAGACAATTTCGCTGCCTTTTCTGCCGGGAAAAGAGATTGCATCTTATAGACATTATTAATTAAATCCGTTTGATATTGAGTGGCCACCGGAATGATATGGTTCATAGCCAAATCACCCAATACACGCGCCTCGATCTGAATCTTCTTCGTATACGTTTCCCATTTCACTTCGTTGCGGGCTTCCAGTTCTTTCTTTGTCATTACACCGGTAGCTTCGAACATGGCAATGGTTTCCGGTTTCAGGTAGTTATCGAAGATAACAGGAACACTGGTTTCGCAATCCAGTCCACGGCGGGCTGCTTCTTTCTTCCATTCGTCGCTGTAACCATTGCCGTCAAAATGAATCGCTTTACATTCCTTGATATATCCACGGATAATTTCGAGAATGGCAGACACTTTAGGTTCTCCTTTTTCAATCAAAGCATCCACATCTTTCTTAAACTTCACCAATTGGTCTGCTACGGCAGAGTTCAATGCAATCATGGCAGACGCACAGTTTGCCTCGGAACCTACGGCACGGAACTCAAAACGGTTTCCGGTGAAAGCAAAAGGAGAGGTACGGTTACGGTCAGTATTATCAATCAACAATTCGGGAATCTGCGGAATATCCAACTTCATTCCCTGTTTGCCGCTAAGACTAATCAAATCATCTTTCGTACTGTTTTCAATGTGATCCAATACCTGCGACAATTGCTTCCCTAGGAAAGAGGAGATGATGGCAGGAGGTGCCTCATTAGCTCCCAGACGGTGGGCGTTGGTAGCGCTGGAGATAGAAGCTTTCAACAATCCGTTATGATGATAAACTGCCATCAATGTGTTTACGACGAAAGTAACAAAACGCAGGTTATCTTCCGGAGTCTTACCCGGTCCCATTAATAAAATGCCCGTGTCAGTTCCCAGCGACCAGTTGTTGTGTTTGCCCGATCCGTTGACGCCCTTAAAAGGTTTTTCATGAAGCAGTACGCGGAAACCATGACGGCGACTAACCTTACGCATCAATGACATAATCAGCAAGTTATGGTCGTTAGCAAGGTTACACTCTTCAAAGATGGGGGCTAACTCGAACTGGTTCGGGGCAACCTCGTTGTGACGGGTCTTAACAGGAATACCCAGCTTTAACGCTTCAATTTCGAGATCCTTCATGAAAGCGGCTACGCGGGTGGGGATAGCACCGAAGTAGTGGTCCTCCAACTGCTGGTTTTTGGCACTGTCATGTCCCATCAAAGTACGACCGGTCATTAGCAAGTCCGGGCGTGCGGCATACAATCCTTCGTCTACGAGGAAGTACTCCTGTTCCCAGCCCAAGTAAGCAACTACTTTTTTCACTTCCGGGTTGAAGTAACGACATACGTCTACGGCAGCCTTATCTACGGCACGCAATGCTTTCAGCAAGGGAGCCTTATAGTCAAGAGCTTCGCCGGTATATGCGATAAACACAGTTGGGATGCAAAGCGTATCATCTACAATGAAAGCAGGTGATGAGGGGTCCCATGCGCTGTAACCACGGGCTTCGAATGTGTTACGGATACCGCCATTCGGGAAAGAAGAAGCATCCGGTTCCTGCTGTACAAGCAGTTTACCGGTAAATTCTTCCATCATACCGCCTTTGCCGTCATGTTCAACGAAAGCATCATGTTTTTCAGCTGTGCCTTCGGTCAGCGGTGCGAACCAGTGCGTATAATGAGTAACACCCATTTCAATGGCCCATTTTTTCATGCCGGCAGCTACCTCGTCGGCAATACTGCGATCTAGCGGAGCACCGTTGTCAATGGCGTCAATCAGTGCATTATATACCTTGCTGGGAAGGTATTTGAACATTTTCTCCTTGTTGAATACATACTTGGCGAAATACTCCGAAGGACGTTCGGCAGGTGTTGCTACCTCAACAGCCTTTTTCTTGAAAGCTGTCTCTACTACTCTGAATCTAAGTTTTGACATAATACCTGATTTGATTTGTTGTTAAATATGTTAGAGTAAATAATTACTTTGTTATGTGGTTCCCGGAAAGGCGATCAAACCTGTCCGGAAGTTTTTTCTGTGATTAGCGGGGTAGTGATTAGTAGTAAGTTGTGCGTAGCTGTCTTTCACTAATCACTAAACCGTTCATCACTAAATTAGTTGTAAGCAGATTCTCCGTGTTCGTAAATATCAAGACCTTCTTCTTCGATACGTGCCGGAACGCGAAGTCCGTGAATCTTATCAAGCGTTTTGAAAATGATGAATCCCATGCCTGCTGCCCATGCACCTACTACCAATGCTCCAAATATTTGTGCACCGAGGAATCCGAAACCGTAGCCATAGAATAAACCTTCACTGGTGGAGAACAAACCTGTAAGAATAGTTCCTAAAAAGCCACAAACACCATGTACAGAAGATGCACCTACCGGATCGTCTATCTTTAACACCTTGTCAATGAAGTCAACGGAGAATATCATTACGACACCACATATTGCACCTATTAAGGCTGCTCCTGCAGGAGATACTGCGTCACATCCTGCTGTGATACCTACCAGCCCTGCCAAGATACCATTCAGTGTCAATGACAGGGAAGGTTTTCCATATTTCATCCAGCTCACCAACAGAGCGAAGAAACCACCGGCACAAGCTGCCAGATTCGTTGTCAGGAATACGTGGGAGATGGCGATAGCATCGGCTTCGGTTGCTGCTGCCAATTGAGAACCGGGGTTGAACCCGAACCATCCGAACCAAAGAATGAATACGCCTAGTGCGGCAATAGTCAGGCTATGGCCTGGGATAGCTTTTGATTTGCCGTCTTTACCATATTTACCGATACGGGGACCAAGAATGGCAGCACCTACCAAAGCAATCCATCCACCTACAGAGTGAACGACCGTAGAACCGGCAAAGTCATGGAAGGTGGTTCCGAAGAGACTCATCATGAAAGAACCTTCTTCACCGTTCATCAACCAGCCTCCGCCCCATGTCCAGTGACCGGATATCGGATAAATCAGTACACTGATAAAGATGGTGTAGACGATATACATGGAGAATTTTGTGCGTTCTGCCATGGCTCCTGATACAATTGTAGCTGCTGTCGCACAAAATACGGTTTGGAATATGAGGAATCCTTCGGTTGGCAGACCATTATCAATGAAAGAAAGGTCGAAGAAATGAGGCATTCCGATGAATCCGCCTGCGCCGAACATCAATCCGAAACCGATAAACCAGTATAGTAAAGAGCCGAACATGAAGTCTACAAAGTTCTTCATCAGAATGTTGGCAGTATTTTTCACTCTGGTAAAACCTGCTTCTACTAATGCAAATCCCGGCTGCATGAAGAATACGAGCATTGCTGCAAGCAACATCCATACAGTATTCAATCCAAGAGCTAATTCACCGACCGTATCGGGAGCTGCTGATGCTTCTTCGGCAGGAGCGGTAACGACTTCGGTAATTGTTTCTGTAACTGCTGCAACTGTATCGGCAGCGGCCGTGTTTTGTGCCGACATATCAGTAGTAAAACAGCACAAAATGAATATAGTAGTGGCTATCCACAGCTTTACGAAGCTATGGCTTTTATATTTTGTATCCATAATAGTATAATCTTATTTAACGTTCTTGTTCTGCATTGTAGAGGGCTATGTCACCACGTTCGGCAGTGCGTATGCGGATAGCGTCTTCGATAGGAATGACGAAAATACGTCCGTCACCGATTTCTCCGGTCTGTGCAGCTTTGATGATAGCCTGCACTGTTTTCTCGGTATTCTTGTCGCGCACGACAATAGAGATCAAAATTCTTTCAATGGTGCTGGTGTCATATACTACGCCACGGTAGATACGTCCTTGCCGTGCTTTTCCAATACCTCTTACATCGTAATAAGAGAACCATTCGATGTCCGCTTCGAGTAGGGCGTCTTTTACGTCCTCGAATTTGGTTTTACGGATAATAGCTTCAATCTTTTTCATATACCTTAAATATTAGTGTGTCCTGTAAAAGAAAGAGGTATAGGGTAGCGGCAGCCATAGCAGGTTACCATACAACAAACCGATAAAATCTAAACTCTAACTACCTTTTCTAATCCCTATACGCTCTTTGTATTGTAAATTCTCTCTCTTAAAAACTTAGTCCGAAAGCAAAGTAGGCTCCTTCAGTGCGTGGGTTCACTGTTACTTTGGCAAATGTCGGTACGGAGAAGGAATCTGTGATTTTAATCTCCTTGGATGCTCCGAGACTGATGTCTGTTACGCAGAATCCACTGGTATAGCCATTATAAAAAGTCGTTTCCCAGGGAACCATACCTAAATCTACTGTCCAGTCGAGACCTCCCAATTTGAAAGGTGCGCTAAGTGCGAGGTAAGAAGAATAAGCTCTTTTGCCGTTTTCTTTCACACCGTCGGCACCTGCAAAGTTTGTGTACCAGTTGACGGCTAGCGGACCGAAATCATATCCCACTTGTGCTTCAAATACATGTGCTGTAGAATAGGCTCCATATTGGAAATATTTATTGGTTGTATAAATCTCCTTTCCGTATTCATCTACATCCCCTGTATATGTTTTATCAAACCAATAATCCGTTATTGAAACACTAAATCCACCAATTGAATAACCGAGAGTTAAATCAAACTCTTTTGCATCTTTGGATTCAACTCCTACTGATCCCCATGCTCCGAGTGATAAACCTTTGTAAGAGATTCCCAGTGAAGGCTGGACGCTAATTCCGCCTAAATTCTGACCGCGCCAGATGTAACCACTTACCAAATCTGCCCCAACGGAAGCTTCTACCTTATCTTGTGCCATCATTGTAGACGGGACAAGTCCTGACAGTAATAATGCTACTGTTATTACCCCCAATTTGTTGTTAATCGTCGTTTTCATCGTCTTTTTACCTTTAAAAGTTAGAAAAATGTGGATGTACGGTCCATTTGTTATATAGTAGCGCGCAAAATACTATCGTTTTTTATGGATAACTGATTGTGGATAACTGATCCTGCAGGAATGATGATGTTCGTTTAATGGGGGCATGTTGAACTTTCTATTTCCCGCTATCCATTATTCATTCAGTCAGAGCCAGTTCTTTATTCTTCTCATCGCTTCGATACAGTCGTTGCGTTCGCCGAATGCAGTTAAACGGATATACCCTTCACCGCTTGGCCCGAAACCTACACCGGGAGTACCGACCACATTGGCTTCATACAACATCTGTTCGAAGAATCGCCATGAAGAAAGTCCGTTCGGAGTTTTCACCCACAAGTAGGGAGCGTTGATGCCGCCGTATACTTTCAGTCCTGTGGTTTCCAAGCCTTCCTTCATGATTTTTGCGTTGGTCATATAATAGTCGATTGTTTTCTTAATCTGTGCCTTGCCTTCTGCACTGTAAACGGCTTCTGCTGCCCGTTGGGTAATATAAGAAGTGCCGTTAAACTTGGTACACTGGCGACGGTTCCATAATCTGTTGAGTGGTATGCGATCACCTTCCAGAGTGGCGGCAGTGAGCTCTTTCGGAACCACGGTATATCCGCAGCGTACTCCTGTAAATCCTGCCGTTTTTGAAAAACTACGGAATTCAATCGCGCACTTTTTAGCTCCCTTAATCTCATAGATAGAGTGGGGGACATTCTCGTCCTGGATATATGCCTCGTAAGCGGCATCGAACAGAATCAGTGTATCGTTTGCCAAGGCATAATCCACCCACTTTTTCAGTTCCGGTTTGGTTAAGGTGGTCCCTGTCGGGTTGTTCGGATAACAGAGATAAACGATGTCTATCCGTTTGTCCGGAATTTCCGGGATAAAGTTGTTCTCACTTGTGCAAGGCATATAAGTAACGTTGCTCCATTTACCCGTTTCTTCTTCCAATACTCCGGCGCGTCCGCACATAACGTTACTGTCTATGTAAACCGGATAAATGGGATCTGTAACACCTACGCTATTGTCGTGGCGAAGAATATCACCTATATTTCCGGTATCGCTTTTAGCCCCGTCACTGACAAAAATCTCGGATGCCGAGAAATGAATCCCGCGTGGAACGAAATCGTTCTTTATGATTGCTTCAATCAGAAAATCATATCCCTGTTCAGGACCATATCCGCGGAATGTATCTTTGCCGGCCAGTTCTTCTACCGCTTTATGCATTGCTTCTATACAGGCTGGAGGAAGTGGCTGCGTAACGTCGCCGATACCTAGCCGGATGATGTCCTGTTTGGGATGTGTTATCCTGAAAGTATTTACCTTTTTCGCTATATCCGAGAATAAATAACTTCCCGGTAATTTTAAAAAATGCTCGTTTACTAATGCCATATTGTTATTGTTTTAAGTTTCTATTACTATTCATTCTCAACTCTCCATTCTCAACTCTCAACTTCTTCAACAATTTCCCCATCGAAAACCTTGGTTGCCGGTCCGGTCATTAATATATGTCCGGAGGTTTCATCCCATTCGATGGTAACTGTCCCTCCATCCATTATCACATCGCTTTTTCTTCCTGCAAGTCCGTTGATGAAGGCGGCTACTGCTGTGGCGCAGGCACCTGTTCCGCAAGCTTGAGTAATTCCCGATCCTCTTTCCCATACTCTCATTCGTATGGTGTCTTTACCGACGATCTGTGCAAACTCTACATTCGTTCTGTCGGGAAAGAGAGGATGATTCTCCAGTTCAGGACCGATTTCCGGCAGATTAATTCGGGTAATGTCATCAACAAATGTGACGAGATGAGGATTACCCATTGATACTTTAGTAGATTGGAAAGGATATTTCTTTCCCCAATCAATCTCTCCTGTTTCTTGCGGACTGCCCATATCTACGGTGACTGTACTGACTGTTTTTCCCTCTACCTGCAATTTCAGAATTTTAATTCCCGATAGTGTATCCAAAGTTATTTCTGTTTTATCAGTCAATCCGTATTCATATACATATTTGCCTACGCAGCGGCTACCATTACCACACATCATTGCTTCCGAACCGTCGGCATTGAAAATACGCATACTGAAATCCGCTTTATCAGAGACACCAATCAATATTAGTCCATCGCTTCCGATTCCTGTATGAAACTTGCTCCATTCGATCGCTTTCTTTTCAGGGTCTGCTATCGGATATCTGGTCGTATCTACATATATGTAGTCATTTCCTGCTCCATGCATTTTAGTGAACTTAATTCTTGTTGTCATTTTGATTGGTATTTATTGGTTGTTGTATCTTTTTGTTTTATTACAATGCAAAGATATGACTTTTTGCTTTATATTTTATTGAAAAGTATGTCTAATCTCTATTAATTTTCTGTGAACTTATAATTGCCTTTCATACGGCTATGTTTAGTTATAATTTGGAATTATATATATTCATATATTAATAAACTGTTATTTGAGCGAATTGCTTTGCATATTCTTTCATAATATATGAAGAATATTTAGTCCTGATAATCCATAAAACCAGTTATAAAAACAAGAAATATATCTTTTTTCTTTTGACGATATGAAAGTGAAAATCCTTATTTTTCTATCATATTGTTCGCGGAGTGTTTTGAAGAACCTTTTTCTGTATTCATTGTTTTAGCACTATCATTAATATAAAAACGTAGCGATATGAATATAGAGAAACAATTAGAAACAGCAGTTAAAACCAACCATTTGGTGTTGGTGGTGTTCTATGCTGATTGGTCCCCTCATTATGAGTGGATAGGGCCTGTGCTTCGAACTTACGAAAAGAGAACTGTGGAATTGATTAGAGTGAATGCAGAAGAGAATAGAGCAATTGCTGATGCGCATAATGTGGAAACAGTACCGGCTTTCCTTCTATTGCATAAGAGTCATGAACTTTGGAGGCAGGTAGGAGAGCTTACGGTAGAAGAATTAAAAGAGGTATTGGATGATTTTCAATGAATTGTCTGTAATCTTTTATTGGTATTCATAAAAAGGACTCTTTTCTTTTTTCGTTAAAAGATTGATATTTCTAAAGTGTTGGTATTAAGAGTATTATAGAAGAGCATTTTTTCATTTAAAGAAACGGGTGTTTCCTTTTAAAGGAAACACCCGTTTGACACCGAGAAACAATCTGTTTCTTTTAAAGGAAGATTCCGTTTCCTTAAAGCCAGATATTAAATTCTTTAATATGTGAATATTTTTTCTTATTGAAGCTTTTTAAGTTCTTCTTGTAAGATGACCGGTTCGTTAGTGGTGATGAAATCTACCTTTTGTTCGATCAGCCATTTCATATCTTCTACTTCGTCTACTGTCCATACGTTGACTTTCAAGCCGAGGTCGTGAGCTTCTTTGATCCATTCGGGGTGTTTCTTGATCACTCCCATGTGATAGTCCAGACCGGCAGCACCCAGTTCTTTCAGCTCTTTGGGAGACAATTCTCCGTTAAGGTAATATACCGGAGTACCGGCAGGAGCCAGACGGATAAACTCTTTCATGGCATGTAGAGAGAACGTGATATATTCCATACGGTTTTCCAGTCCCATTTTCTTTACCATGGCAACAATTCCTTGCACCGCTTTAGTCTCACGTTTCTTGTTGTTATGTGCTTTCAGTTCGAGAATCAATTGGGTTTTACAGTTTTTTCCGGTTTCCAGATACTGTTCCAGGCTGGGTAAGTTTTCTCCGTTGGATAATTTAAGTCCGGTCAGCGCATCACCTTTGGAATATTCCATCGGCCTCATCTTATATACAGGATCATGGTTAACCACTAACTTGTTGTCCTTCGCGATCCATACGTCAAATTCTGAACCGTAACAACCGATGGAATCTGCTTTTAGAAGTGATGAAATACTGTTCTGCGATGATCCCGGAGTTTTCCAGAAACCGCGGTGAGCTATCACTTTTGTCTGTGCCTGCATACAACAAGCAGCCATTAGAAGGGCAGAAGCCATCATCATTTTTTTTAAATTCATTTGTTTGATCTTTTAAAAGTTTGATAGATTTAATTGGGTTTGGCCTCAAAATTATAAAAAAGAAAACGCAAATCAGCCGATAATATGCTAATCTGCGTTAATCCTTGGGATTTTAGAATAGAAATGCTACAAAAGAATAACAGAATTTGCTGTTTCCGTTATTTTTTATCAGTTAAGTATAGGCCTCTTCATGTATTCCTTTCACTGCACGTCCGCTAGGTTCATTCAGATTCCTGAAAGCGATATCCCATGCCAGTGCTTCTGCTGTGGAGCAGGCTACACTCGGAACACTGGGGACGGTGCGTGCTGCGCTTTCACTGGGGAAATGCTCTTCGAAAATGCTACGATAGTAGTACTCTTCTTTGTTTTGTGGCGTATTGATCGGGAAACGTTCGGCAGCATGTTCCATTTGCTCATCGCTCACGGCAACTGCTGTGATTTCTCTCAATGTGTCAATCCATGAATATCCTACACCGTCACTGAACTGCTCTTTCTGTCTCCAAGTCACACTTTCCGGTAACATATCGGCAAAGGCTTCGCGAACAATTCGTTTCTCGATGTTTTTTCCGGGGCACATTTTAGCTTTCGGGTTCAGGTTCATTGCCACGTCGAGAAATTCTTTATCAAGGAAAGGGACGCGTCCTTCTACTCCCCATGCTGACAAACTTTTATTGGCACGGAGACAATCGTACATGTGCAACTTTGAAAGTTTACGTACTGTTTCTTCGTGAAATGCCTGTGGAGTGGGGGCCTTATGGAAGTACAGATACCCCCCGAAAACTTCATCAGCACCTTCACCGCTCAACACCATTTTGATTCCCATTGATTTAATGACACGCGCCAATAAATACATGGGAGTGGAAGCGCGTACGGTAGTTACATCATACGTCTCGATGAAATAAATTACGTCGCGAACAGCATCCAGACCTTCCTGAACGGTGTAGTTGATCTCATGATGGACGGTACCGATATATTCGGCCACCTCACGCGCTTTAATCAAATCGGGGGCACCCTTTAGACCGATGGCGAAAGAGTGGAGTTGAGGCCACCATGCATCGCTTGCACCGTCTGTTTCTATACGTTTTGCAGCATATTTTTTGGCAATAGCAGAGATAACAGAACTATCCAACCCGCCCGAAAGCAACACTCCATACGGTACGTCACTCATTAACTGGCGGTGCACAGCCTCTTCCAATGCCACTTTCACATCCTCGGTTTGTGCATCATTCTCTTTGACGGTTTCATATTCTGTCCAGTCGCGCGAATACCAACGTTTCATTTTTCCCTCTTTACTATAGAAATAATGTCCGGGAAGGAATACTTCATATTCGTCACAAAATCCTTCGAGAGCTTTCAACTCGCTGCCGAAGTAGATTTTTCCCTCTTTATCTTTTCCTATATATAAAGGAATAACCCCTATCGGATCGCGGGCAATCAAAAATTCATCCTTTTCCTCATCATAAAGCACGAAAGCGAAGATACCGCTGATATCTTCCAAAAAATGGATGCCTTTATCTTTGTAAAGGGCAAGAATTACCTCACAGTCACTTCCGGTTTGAAAGTTATATTTTCCCGCATATTTAGCACGAATATCACGGTGATTGTAAATCTCACCGTTGACGGCGAGCACCTGTTTACGATCGGGAGAGTATAACGGTTGTCCGCCACTCTGCGGGTCGACAATGGAAAGACGTTCGTGTGCCAGGATGGCACTTCCGCCTACATAGATTCCGCTCCAGTCCGGTCCGCGATGACGGATCTTCTGGGCCATTTTCAGTGCTTTATCTCTTAGTTCTTTCGTTTGAACTTTGATGTTGAGTATACCTGCTATTCCACACATAACTTTAATTTTTAGAGGGGGTAATGTAATCTGTTGATTGTTTATTCGCTATTTCTAAGAAGCTGATTAGCTATTCTTAATTCGTTCCATAATTGTTATCGTTTAGTTCCACAACTGTTTCCCTTTAGTTCCATATCTGTTATCCTTTAGTTCCACAGATATGGAACGAACCGATAATAGCAATCGAGCTTCTTGTTGTACACTGTTGCAAAACTTATTGTATTAGATAAGCATCTATTTCCGCAGCAGCCTTTCGTCCTCCCGCCATGGCGCGTACCACCAGGCTGGCGCCAGTCTCGGCATCACCGGCAAGGAATACATTCTTTGCAAATTTCGGTTGCTCCGGTTTCAGGAATCCCATTGCCAATAATACCATATCAGCTTCGATGACTTCCTTCTTCCCTGTTGGTTTCATCGTGGGACGTCCGCCATCTGCTGCCGGAATCCATTCCACTTCTTCCACTTCTACACCTGTCACTTTTCCATTCTTTCCGAGGAACTGATTGGAAGCCAGGCACCAGCGGCGTGTACAACCTTCTTCATGGCTGGAAGTCGTTTTGAAGACTGCCGGCCATTGTGGCCAAGGAGTAGCCGGATTGTAGCCGACAGGAGGTTTCGGCATGATTTCGATTTGAGTGACGCTGACGGCTCCCTGTCTCACACTGGTTCCGATGCAGTCGGAACCGGTATCTCCGCCACCTATCACAAGTACTTTTTTGCCTTTGGCATTCACCAATTTATCTTTCGGGAAAGTCTGTCCTGCCAGAATCCTGTTCTGCTGTGCCAGCATTTCAAGTGCGAAATGGATGCCTTTCAGTTCACGTCCCGGAATACTCAAATCACGTGCAGTCGGCGTTCCGGTACAGATGCAGTAAGCGTCGAATCCTTCCGGCAAATGATTGATGTCTATTTCTACTCCCATCTCAAACAGTATTCCTTCTGCAGCCAATATCTTCATCCGTCGGTCAATTACATTCTTATCCAGTTTGAAATTAGGAATACCGAACCGTAATAACCCTCCGGGCGCTTCATCCTTATCGAATAAAGTAACGCTATATCCTTTTAAATTCAGCTGATTAGCCACTACCAATCCGGCAGGGCCCGCACCAATCACCGCCACTTTCTTTCCGTTTCTTCTCGGCGTCTTTACCTGTATATATCCTTCACGAAAAGCCGCTTCCACGATAGCTGCTTCATTTTCGCGAATAGTCACCGGCTGATCGCAGGAAAGTTTCAACACACACGATTTCTCGCAAAGGGCAGGACAAATACGTCCCGTAAATTCCGGAAAATCGCAAGTAGACGACAATACTTCGTATGCCTCCTTCCATTTTCCCCTGTATAATGCATCCTGCCATTCCGGTTGTTTATTTCCTATCGGGCATGCCCAATGACAGAAAGGTACGCCGCAATCCATACAGCGTGACGCCTGCAATTTACGGCTGTTTGTATTCAAAGTCTGTTCTACTTGACTATAGTCAGCGATTCGCTCGTTTACAGGGCGGTATCCCGCCTCTTGTCGAGGTATATTTAGAAATGCTTTAGGATCTCCCATCTTGTTATTTACTATTTGACGATTTACTATTTACTATTTCCAGACTATCTTGTCATTTGCTATTTGACTATTTACCGACTATACATTCAAATAGTAAATTGTAAATAGTCAAATTGTAAATCTAATAGTCTCTTTGCATGTCTGCAATTTTTTGTTGTAATTTTCTCATCTGTTCCTCCTGCAATACTTTTTTGTATTCGATGGGTACTACTTGGATGAACTGTTCTGCATAATGATTCCAGTTGTCAAGCATGGTACGGGCTAGTTTTGAGCCTGTGTACAGATAATGTTGGCGGATTAGTTCGTGTAGCTCCTTCCGGTAGCTGGCTTCTTCGATGAGTGACAGTTCCACCATTTCCATGTTGCAGAAATAATCGAAGTTGCCATCCTTGTTCCATACATAAGCCACACCGCCACTCATACCGGCTGCAAAGTTACGTCCGGTTTGTCCGAGGACTACCACACGACCTCCCGTCATGTATTCGCAACAATGGTCGCCCACACCTTCCACTACGGCAACTGCACCGGAGTTACGAACTGCGAAACGTTCTCCTACACGACCGTTGATATATACTTCACCGCTTGTTGCTCCATAAAGCAAGGTATTACCGGCAATTGTATTCTTTTCGGCTTCGAAGTTGCTGCGGATAGGAGGCAATACGGAGATGCGTCCGCCGCTCAATCCTTTACCCAGATAATCGTTTGCTTCACCTTCCAGTTTAAAGTTAACTCCTGGTACGAGGAAAGCCCCGAAAGACTGACCTGCCGATCCTTTGAACTTCACATTCAGCGTATGTTCCGGCAATCCTTTGGCACCGTATTTCTTGGCAATCACTCCGGAGAGCATCGCACCTATTGCACGGTCTGTATTGGCAATCGTATATTCTAAAGAAATCTCTTTTTCATGTTCAATAGCTTCCTGTGCCGCATCAATGAGGGTTACATCCTTTACAGTAGAAACACCGTGGTCTTGATCGATGACATGGCGGATAGCCGCGTTGTTATCAATGCGTGCCAGCAATTTGGTGAAGTCGATTAACGCATGTTTCGGATTCGGGTCATTGGCAACGGATTTGCGTTCGATCAAGTCTGTGCGCCCGATAATATCATCCATCCTGGTGAATCCCATTTCGGCCAAATGCTCGCGGACCTCCTGCGCCAGGAATGTGAAGAAATTTACCAAATATTCACTACGCCCATGAAAGCGTTTACGTAATTCCTCATTCTGTGTGGCAACTCCCACCGGACAAGTATTCTGATGGCATTTGCGCATCATTACACACCCTAATACAATCAATGCCGAGGTGGCGAAGCCATATTCTTCGGCACCCATTAGCGCCATTAAGATGATGTCACGTCCGGTTTTCAGTTGTCCGTCGGCTTGCAGAGCTACTTGACCACGAAGTCCGTTCAAAACCAATGTTTGTTGTGTCTCGCTCAATCCCAATTCCGGTGAGATGCCCGCATAACGGATAGAAGAAGCTGGAGAAGCACCTGTTCCCCCTTCAGCACCGGAGATGACAATCAGGTCCGCCTTTGCTTTTGCCACCCCGGCGGCAATTGTACCGACGCCGCTTTCTGCTACCAGTTTCACACTGATTTTGGCCTGTGGATTTACATTTTTCAGATCGAAGATTAATTGTGCCAAATCCTCAATCGAATAAATATCATGATGAGGTGGGGGAGAAATCAGTGAAATTCCCGGAATGGAATGGCGTGTTTTTGCAATCACATCATTCACTTTAAATCCCGGAAGTTGTCCGCCTTCACCCGGCTTTGCCCCCTGTGCTATCTTAATCTGAATCTCGTCCGCATTAACCAAATATTCTGCCGTTACACCGAAACGTCCGGAAGCTACCTGCTTGATTGCACTTCGTAAGGAACTGCCATCGGGCAGTGGTTGGAAACGGGCAGCGTCCTCACCACCTTCACCGGTATTACTGCGTCCGTGAATTTTATTCATGGCAATAGCCATTGCCTCATGAGCCTCTTTGCTGATAGAACCAAAAGACATGGCCCCCGTGACGAAACGATGCAGAATGTTTTCCACCGGTTCTACCTGATCGATCGAAATCGGATCACGACGGAATCCCAAGAAGTCACGAAGGAAAATAGGCTTCTCTTTTTCGTCTACCAAATGAGTATATTCTTTAAACTTTTTATAACTCCCCATCCGTGTAGCCAATTGCAGTGTACTGATTGTTTCCGGATTCCATGCATGCTCTTCTCCGTCTTTACGGAAAGCATACAAACCGGTAAGAAGTTGAGAATGGAGAGTTGAGAGTTGAGAGTTGCCATGCGGAGCCTCACTCTCCACTCTCAACTCTTCACTCTCAACTTCTCCCACTCCTTCCTTGTGGAAAGCAATGGCATCTCTGGCTATTTCTTCCAGGCGAATACCTCCGATGGGCGAACCGAGTCCACCGAAATAGGCCTTACTCAATTCTTCGCTCAAACCGACAGCTTCGAAGATTTTTGCGCCACGATAAGAGCGGATGGTAGAGATCCCCATTTTGCTCATGATTTTAAACAAGCCTTTGCAGATGGATTTGATATAATTCTTTTCAGCAGTGGCATAATCCAACTGAATATCCCTGTCTTTAACCAAGCGGTCGAGAACGGCGAATGCCATGTAAGGATTCAGGGCACTTGCTCCGAACCCCAGTAATAACGCAGCGTGCATCACCTCACGTATTTCACCGCTTTCTACAATCAATGCTGTTTGTACACGTTTGCCGACTGAAATCAGATGGTGATGAACGGCGCTTACCGCCAGCAATGAAGGAATAGCGGCATGGGTAATATCCACGTCACGGTCGGTCAGGACAATGTAGTTTACGCCTTCCGTCACAGATTCTTCCGCCATTTTACAGAGGCTGTTCAGTGCCTCCTGCAATCCGGCTTTCCCTTTCTCCGCTTCAAATAACATGGGCAGTTTGACTGTTTTGAAACCTTTATAGCGGATATTACAAAGAATATCCAGTTGTGTGTTGCTCAAAATCGGATGATTGAGGCGGACCATTTTGCAATGACTCTCACTGGGTGTCAGGATATTCATGCCGACTGCCCCGATGTATTCTGTCAATGACATTACCAGTTCTTCGCGGAGCGGGTCGATGGGAGGATTGGTCACTTGTGCAAATTGCTGCCGGAAATAGTTGTAAAGCAATTGCGGCTTATCCGAAAGTACAGCTAACGGAGTATCATTACCCATTGAATGGATCGGTTCTGCTCCGGTGCTTGCCATCGGCATAATCAGTTTTTCGATATCCTCTTTGGAGTAGCCGAAAGTGCGAAGCATACAGTCGTAGTTTTCTACATGATGAGGTACTTTGCGTCCGCTCTTCAGTTCATCCAGTTCGATTCGGTTCGTAGACAACCAGGTGCGGTAAGGTTTGGCTTCAGCCAACTGTTTTTTCAGTTCGCCATCATAATAAATTTCACCTTTTTCTGTATCTACCAGCAAAATCTTACCGGGCTGTAAGCGACCTTTTTCTTTGATGTCTCCCGGTTCGAAATCCATCACACCGACTTCCGAAGCCACTACCATCATATCGTTTTTAGTAATCAGATAACGGGCAGGGCGCAGACCGTTGCGGTCGAGCATACCTCCGGCAAATCGTCCGTCACTGAAGAGAAGTGCAGCCGGTCCGTCCCACGGTTCCATCAGGATAGAGTGGTATTCGTAGAATGATTTCAGATCCTCGCTGATGGGATTCTTTTCGTTGAAAGATTCCGGCACGAGCATAGCCATGGCGTGTGGCAGGCTCAATCCCGACATCACCAGGAACTCCAGTACATTATCCAGGGAAGCACTGTCGCTCATGCCCGGTTGTATAATCGGGCGAAGTTCTTTTATGTCACCCAAGGTAGGAGTGGAGAGTACGCTTTCGCGGGCTTCCATCCATCCGCGGTTACCACGGATCGTGTTGATTTCACCGTTGTGTGCCAGAAGGCGGAATGGTTGTGCCAATCCCCATGTAGGGAATGTGTTGGTACTGAAACGGGAGTGCACCAGTGCCAGTCCGCTGGTAAAATAGCTATTCGTCAGGTCCGGATAGTAGTTGCGCAGTTGCAACGACGAAAGCATACCTTTATATATAATGTTTTTTGTAGAAAGCGAAACAACATAAAAATCGTCCTTTGTCGGAATGGATGACAGTCTGACCTTATTCTCGATTCTTTTCCGGATCAGATATAACTTCCGGTCGGCCGTTTCCGTTTCTGTAAATCCGGTGATAAACACCTGCTTGATGTCAGGTTCGTTTGCCAAGGCAGATTCTCCTAGAATTTCAGGGCAGGTGGGCACATTGCGCAGATGCATCAATGTGAGTCCTTCTTTTTCAATTTCTTCAATAATGATACTTAAAATGGCTGCCTGGTCTTTCTCATTTTTCGGCAAAAATAGCAATCCTGTGCCGTACCGTCCTTTTTCGGGTACAGGAATACCTTGCAATAAAATAAACTCATGCGGAATTTGCAGCATGATACCTGCACCGTCGCCGGTTTTGTTATCCGCACCTTCGGCGCCACGGTGGCGCATGTTCTCTAATACCTTTAAAGCCGACTCAACAATGTCGTGTGACTTTTCTCCATGAATGTTTACCAGCATACCAACACCGCAGGCATCGTGTTCGTATGCCGCATTGTACAAGCCCATCTGTTTGGGCTGTCGTTGGTAAGGGGATCCTTCTGTTACGTTGTTAAAAAGTTCTTGTTTCTTCATTCTTACTAGCTTTATTGTATGATAATACCTAATTGAAGTGTCAATTTGTTCGGCAAAGTTAGTGGTTTAATTTCAAAATGACAGTAAAATACAAGTTTTCTGTAACGCGAAATTAAAAGAAGAGCCTGTCTTCTTCTAATTTGTAATTAAAAGAAGGATATTTACTTTTAATTTGTTAGCTCTTTTAGGTTAATGGTGAGTTAATTGTAATTTGTTTCTTTTTGAGCTAAAAATAATATATTATTTAACTTTTTGATGTGTTTACAACTTTTTTATGCGTTTCTGTCAAATAAATATGCTTTTTGTTGTCTTTATGTTATTTGTAATGTGTATATTTGCAGTCGAAATAAAAATATCATAATATGTGTGGAATAGTAGGCTATATTGGTAAACGAAAAGCCTACCCTATCCTTATAAAAGGGCTGAAGCGACTGGAGTATCGTGGATATGATAGCGCGGGGGTAGCAATCATCAGTGATGACCGACAGTTAAATGTGTATAAGACGAAAGGAAAAGTCTCCGATCTTGAAAATTTCGTCACACAAAAAGATATTTCCGGTACAATCGGAATTGCCCATACTCGTTGGGCTACTCACGGGGAACCTTGTTCCGCTAACGCCCACCCTCATTACTCTTCTTCCGAAAAGCTCGCTCTCATTCATAACGGTATTATTGAAAACTACGCCGTTCTCAAAGAAAAACTTCAAGCCAAAGGCTATATTTTTAAAAGTAGTACAGATACCGAAGTCCTTGTTCAATTAATAGAATACATGAAAGTCACTAATCAAGTCAGTTTGCTGACAGCCGTTCAATTGGCGTTGGGAGAAGTGATTGGTGCCTATGCGATTGCGATTCTTGATAAAGAGCATCCCGATGAGATTATTGCTGCCCGTAAGAGCAGCCCGCTGGTAGTGGGGATTGGAGCGGACGAGTTCTTCCTTGCTTCGGATGCCACTCCGATTGTAGAATATACAGATAAGGTGGTTTATCTGGAAGACGGAGAAATTGCTGTTCTCCATCTGGGAAAAGAATTGAAGGTGGTCAACTTGAGTAATGTTGAAATGACACCTGAAATTAAAAAGGTAGAGCTTAATCTCGGCCAGCTGGAAAAGGGGGGATATCCGCATTTTATGTTGAAAGAGATTTTCGAACAGCCCGATTGTATTCATGATTGTATGCGCGGACGTATCAATGTGGAAGCAGACAATGTGGTACTTTCCGCTGTGATCGATCATCGGGAAAAGCTACTGAATGCCAAGCGGTTTATTATCGTTGCCTGCGGAACTTCCTGGCATGCCGGACTGATTGGTAAGCATCTGATTGAAAGTTTCTGCCGCATACCGGTGGAAGTGGAGTATGCTTCCGAATTCCGTTACCGTGATCCGGTAATTGACGGGCAGGATGTAGTGATAGCAATCTCCCAAAGCGGTGAGACTGCGGATACTTTGGCTGCTGTGGAATTGGCAAAAAGCCGCGGAGCATTTATATATGGTATTTGTAATGCTATCGGGTCTTCTATTCCCCGTGCTACTCACACCGGTTCGTATATCCACGTAGGTCCGGAAATCGGAGTCGCTTCCACCAAAGCGTTTACCGGACAGGTCACTGTGTTGGCAATGCTGGCATTGACGCTTGCCAAAGCGAAAGGAACAATTGACGAACGGCATTATCTTTCAATAGTACAGGAATTAAATCATATTCCGGAGAAGATGAAAGAGGTGCTGAAACTGAATGATACCCTGGCGGAATTATCGAAAACTTTCACGTATGCGCATAACTTTATTTACCTGGGACGCGGATATAGTTATCCTGTTGCCTTGGAAGGTGCATTGAAATTGAAAGAAATATCGTATATTCACGCCGAAGGTTATCCGGCTGCCGAGATGAAGCACGGGCCGATTGCCTTGATTGACGCGGAAATGCCGGTAGTGGTGATTGCTACGCAGAATGGACTGTACGAAAAAGTGCTAAGTAATATTCAGGAGATCAAGGCGAGGAAGGGAAAAGTGATTGCATTCGTTACGAAGGGAGATACGGTTATCAGCAAGATTGCCGATTGTAGTATCGAACTTCCTGAAACAATAGAGTGTCTCGATCCGTTAATTACTACGGTACCTCTCCAACTTCTTGCTTATCACATTGCGGTATGTAAGGGGATGGATGTAGACCAGCCGAGAAATCTGGCGAAGTCGGTAACGGTGGAGTAATGTGATTTACAATTAGACAATTTACTATTTACTATTTACGATTGAAGAATCAATGATAGATAGTAAGTTGTTTGATTGGCAGGTGGTAATTTAAATCGTAAATAGTATAGATGGAACAATTGAAACATGAATGTGGCGTTGCCATGATACGCTTGCTTAAACCGTTGGAGTATTACGAGAAAAAGTACGGAACATGGATGTACGGTCTTAATAAGCTCTACCTGTTAATGGAGAAACAACATAACCGTGGACAGGAAGGTGCGGGACTGGCATGTGTGAAACTGGAAGCAAATCCGGGTGAAGAATATATGTTTCGTGAACGTGCTTTAGGCTCCGGAGCTATTACGGAGATTTTTGAAAATGTTCAAAACAACTTTAAGGAGCTCACTCCCGAACAGTTGCATGATGCTGCGTATGCCAAACGAGTCCTGCCTTTTGCCGGGGAAGTATATATGGGGCATCTTCGTTATTCCACTACGGGAAAATCCGGAATCTCATACGTGCATCCATTTTTAAGAAGAAATAACTGGCGTGCCAAGAATCTCGCTCTTTGCGGAAACTTCAATATGACGAATGTGGACGAAATATTTGCCCGTATCACTGCCATTGGTCAGCATCCGCGTAAATATGCCGATACATATATCATGTTGGAACAGGTGGGACACCGTCTTGACCGTGAAGTGGAGCGTGTATTCAATCTTGCCGAAGCCGAAGGGCTTACGGGCATGGGCATCACGCATTATATAGAAGAACATATTGATTTGGCAAACGTACTGCGTACTTCCAGTCGCGAATGGGATGGGGGGTATGTTATTTGTGGATTGACCGGAAGCGGTGAATCTTTCGCTATCCGTGACCCTTGGGGCATCCGGCCTGCATTTTGGTATCAGGATGACGAAATAGCTGTTCTTGCTTCCGAACGTCCGGTTATCCAGACAGCTTTGAATGTTCCGTTTGAGGAAATCAAGGAACTGCAACCGGGGCAGGCATTGCTGATTAGCAAAGAAGGTAAGATACGTACTTCGCAAATCAATAAGCCACGCGAAAATCAGGCTTGTTCTTTCGAACGTATCTATTTCTCCCGTGGCAGTGACGTCGATATTTATAAAGAAAGGAAACGGCTGGGCGAAAAGTTGGTTCCGAAAATACTGAAAGCTATCAATAATGATATCGATCATACGGTCTTCTCTTTTATTCCAAACACTGCGGAGGTTGCTTTCTACGGAATGTTGCAGGGACTGGATGATTACTTGAATGAGGAGAAAGTGCAGCAGATCGCTGCATTGGGGCATAACCCGAATATGGAGGAATTGGAAGTTATTCTTTCCCGTCGTATTCGCAGCGAAAAGGTGGCAATCAAGGATATTAAGCTCCGTACGTTCATCGCCGAAGGAAACAGTCGTAATGATTTGGCTGCCCATGTGTATGATATTACATACGGAAGTCTTGTACCCGGTGTTGATAATCTGGTGATTATCGACGACAGCATTGTGCGCGGTACTACGCTGAAACAAAGTATTATCGGTATTCTCGACCGTCTCGGTCCGAAGAAGATTGTCATTGTATCTTCTTCTCCGCAGGTGCGTTATCCTGACTATTACGGTATTGATATGGCAAAGATGAGCGAGTTTATCGCCTTCAGGGCTGCTGTCGAACTTTTAAAGGAACGGGATATGAAAGATGTGATTGCGGCCGCCTATCGTAAATCGAAAGAGCAGGTAGGACTGCCGAAAGAGCAGATGGTAAACTATGTGAAAGATATTTATGCTCCGTTCACTGATGAGGAAATCTCTGCCAAAATGGTAGAACTGCTGACACCCAAGGGAACCAAGGCGAAAGTGGAAATCGTCTATCAACCGTTGGAGGGATTGCACGAGGCTTGTCCGCATCATAAAGGCGACTGGTATTTTAGCGGTAACTACCCTACACCGGGTGGTGTGAAAATGGTGAACCGGGCGTTCATCGACTATATAGAACAAATGTATCAATTCTAACAACCATACAACGATTCAATAATAAGAATGAGAAATGTGACATTAATCCTTGACGACGGGAGCCGGTTTTCCGGTAAGTCGTTTGGCTACGAGAAGCCGGTGGCGGGCGAAGTAGTGTTTAATACTGCCATGACCGGATATCCGGAGAGCCTCACTGACCCTTCATACGCCGGACAGTTGATGACGCTTACCTATCCTTTGGTAGGTAACTACGGTGTTCCTCCTTTTACTATCGAGCCGAATGGACTTGCCACTTTCATGGAAAGTGAAAAGATCCACGCGGAAGCGATTATCGTAAGTGACTATTCTTATGAATACAGCCACTGGAACGCTGTGGAAAGTCTTGGTGACTGGCTGAAACGGGAAAAAGTTCCTGGTATCACGGGCATTGATACACGCGAGCTGACGAAAGTTCTTCGTGAACATGGAGTAATGATGGGGAAAATAGTATTTGAAAATGAAGAATTAAGAATGAAGAATGAAGAATTTCCGTCTTATAGCGATATAAACTATGTAGACCAGGTTTCCTGTAAAGAAATTATTCATTATTTCCCTAGTGGAACAAGCAGTCACAGCGCAGCTAATTCTTCATTCTTCATTCCTCATTCTTCATTAAAAAAAGTTGTCCTGGTAGATTGCGGTGTGAAGACTAATATCATTCGTTGTCTGCTGAAACGTAATGTTGAGGTGATTCGTGTTCCTTGGGATTATGATTATAACGGACTCGAATTTGACGGACTGTTTATTTCCAACGGACCGGGGGATCCGGATACCTGTGATGCTGCGGTGCAGAATATCCGCAAGGCAATGTCAAACGAGAAACTGCCTATCTTCGGAATCTGTATGGGTAACCAACTGCTTTCGAAAGCGGGAGGAGCCAAGATTTATAAATTGAAATACGGTCACCGTAGCCACAACCAACCGGTGCGTATGGTAGGCACTGAACGTTGCTTCATCACTTCGCAAAATCACGGTTATGCCGTAGACAATAATACGTTGAGTGCAGATTGGGAACCGTTATTTATTAATATGAATGATGGCTCTAACGAAGGAATCAAGCATAAAAGAAACCCTTGGTTTTCTGCACAATTCCATCCGGAAGCAGCGAGTGGACCTACGGATACGGAATTCCTGTTCGACGAATTTGTAAAACTATTATAACCCATATTCATCACGGATTATAAAAAATCTGTGTTAATCTGTGTAATCTGTGATGAACCAGAAAGTAGAATCAATGAAAGAAAATATAAAGAAAGTATTGCTGTTGGGTTCCGGTGCCCTGAAGATCGGTGAGGCCGGTGAGTTTGACTATTCCGGTTCGCAGGCACTCAAAGCTTTGAAAGAAGAAGGCATTGAAACGATTCTTATCAATCCTAATATTGCTACGGTACAGACGTCCGAAGGAGTGGCGGATCAAATCTACTTCCTTCCGGTGACTCCGTATTTCGTAGAGAAAGTGATTCAGAAAGAAAAACCGGAAGGTATTATGCTGGCGTTCGGTGGTCAGACAGCCTTGAACTGTGGAGTGGCATTGTACAAAGAAGGTATTCTTGAAAAATATAATGTGAAAGTACTTGGTACTCCGGTACAAGCCATTATGGATACCGAGGATCGTGAACTTTTCGTTCAGAAATTGAATGAAATCAATGTAAAGACCATTAAGAGTGAAGCCGTAGAAAATGCGGAAGATGCTCGTCGCGCAGCAAAAGAACTGGGGTATCCCGTAATTGTTCGTGCTGCGTATGCATTGGGTGGCTTGGGCTCCGGTTTCTGTGATAACGAAGAGCAACTGGATATTCTTGTAGAAAAAGCGTTCTCTTTCTCTCCGCAGGTATTGGTGGAGAAATCACTTCGTGGTTGGAAAGAAGTGGAATATGAAGTGGTACGTGACCGTTTCGACAACTGTATCACTGTTTGTAATATGGAAAACTTCGACCCGCTGGGTATTCATACCGGTGAATCTATCGTTATTGCTCCGTCACAAACGCTTACGAACAAAGAATATCATAAACTCCGGGAACTGGCAATACGTATCATCCGCCACATCGGTATTGTGGGCGAATGTAATGTGCAATATGCTTTCGACCCCGAATCCGAAGATTATCGGGTGATTGAAGTAAATGCCCGTCTTTCCCGTTCATCGGCTTTGGCATCTAAGGCAACGGGTTATCCGCTGGCTTTCGTTGCGGCCAAATTGGGACTGGGTTACGGACTCTTCGACCTGAAGAACTCTGTAACAAAGACTACTTCTGCTTTTTTCGAACCGGCACTGGACTATGTTGTATGTAAGATTCCACGTTGGGATTTGGGTAAGTTCCACGGTGTAGATAAAGAATTGGGATCTTCTATGAAATCTGTCGGTGAGGTGATGGCTATCGGTCGTACTTTTGAAGAAGCTATCCAGAAAGGGCTCCGCATGATCGGGCAGGGAATGCACGGATTTGTAGAAAATAAGGAGCTAGTTATTTCCGACATCGACAAGGCTTTGCGCGAACCGACTGATAAACGTATTTTTGTTATCTCGAAGGCTTTTCGTGCCGGCTACACCATCGATCAGGTACACGAACTGACTAAGATTGATAAATGGTTCCTTCAGAGATTGATGAATATCATGCAGACTTCCGAAGAACTGCATAGCTGGGGAAATAATCACAAACAGATTGCCGATCTGCCAAACGAACTGCTTCGTAAAGCCAAGGTTCAAGGTTTCTCTGATTTCCAGGTTGCACGTGCCATCGGCTACGAAGGTGATATGGAGGATGGTATTCTTTATGTCCGCAAACATCGTAAAGAGGCGGGTATTCTTCCGGTAGTGAAGCAGATCGATACTTTGGCAGCCGAATATCCGGCACAAACCAATTATCTGTATCTTACTTATAGCGGTGTGGCAAATGATGTTCATTACTTGGGCGACCATAAATCCATTGTCGTATTAGGGTCTGGTGCTTATCGTATCGGTTCTTCCGTAGAATTTGACTGGTGCGGTGTGCAGGCTTTGAATACTATTCGTAAAGAAGGATGGCGCAGCGTGATGATTAACTATAATCCTGAAACTGTATCTACGGACTACGATATGTGCGATCGCTTGTACTTCGACGAATTGACTTTTGAACGTGTGATGGATATTCTGGAACTGGAGAATCCGCATGGGGTAATTGTATCTACCGGTGGTCAGATTCCGAATAACTTGGCTTTGCGTTTGGATGCACAGCATATCAATATCCTTGGCACAAGTGCCAAGAGCATTGACAACGCTGAAGACCGTGAGAAATTCTCTGCCATGCTCGACCGTATCGGTGTGGATCAACCCCGTTGGCGTGAGTTGACCTCTATGGAAGATATCCATGAATTTGTCGAAGAAGTAGGTTTCCCCGTACTCGTTCGCCCGTCATACGTGCTTTCGGGAGCTGCAATGAATGTTTGTTCCAATCAGGAAGAACTGGAACGTTTCCTGAAACTGGCAGCCAATGTCTCGAAAAAACATCCGGTAGTAGTAAGTCAGTTTATTGAACATGCCAAGGAAGTAGAAATGGATGCCGTGGCGCAGAATGGCGAAATTGTGGCATACGCTATTAGTGAGCATATCGAATTTGCAGGAGTACACTCCGGTGACGCGACTATTCAGTTCCCGCCACAGAAGCTATATGTAGAAACTGTTCGTCGTATTAAGCGTATCAGCCGTGAGATTGCCAAGGCTTTGAATATCTCCGGTCCGTTTAATATTCAGTATTTGGCAAAAGACAATGATATCAAGGTGATCGAATGTAACTTGCGTGCTAGTCGTTCTTTCCCATTTGTCAGCAAGGTACTGAAGATCAACTTTATTGAACTGGCAACCAAAGTTATGCTTGGTCTGCCTGTCGAAAAACCGGAAAAGAATCTTTTCGAATTGGACTATGTGGGAATCAAAGCTTCACAGTTCTCTTTCAACCGTTTGCAGAAAGCCGACCCGGTGTTGGGAGTAGATATGGCTTCCACCGGTGAAGTAGGTTGTATTGGTATGGATACTTCTTGTGCTGTATTGAAAGCAATGCTTTCTGTAGGCTATCGTATTCCGAAGAAGAATATCTTGCTTTCCACGGGTACGATGAAGCAAAAAGCGGATATGATGGATGCAGCCCGTATGTTGGTGAATAAGGGATATAAACTCTTTGCGACGGGCGGTACACATAAAGCGCTTGCCGAGAGCGGTATTGAGAGTACTCATGTTTATTGGCCGAGTGAAGAGGGACATCCGCAGGCGTTGGAGATGCTTCATAGTAAGGAAATAGATATGGTAGTCAATATACCAAAGAACTTGACTGCCGGAGAATTAAGTAATGGGTATAAAATCCGTCGCGCTGCCATTGATTTGAATGTACCATTGATTACGAACGCTCGTCTGGCTAGTGCATTTATCAATGCATTCTGTACGATGAGTGTGGATGATATAGCTATCAAGAGCTGGGCAGAATATAAATAAGATGATTATATTCTATTGAAATGAAAAGACAAAGGTCGTTCTTATTATTCGAGAGCGGCCTTTGTCTATTATTGTAGAAATACAATTATTCGATTATTCAGTTGGAAAATTAAATACTCTTGGTCTTTATTTGCTGTTTTGGACATTTTAATGTAACTTGCGCACTTATTTAAATAACATTTTTTTTACAGGAGAATGATAGGTATGGATAATCATGTTGTAATAATGGCTGGTGGCATAGGGAGCCGTTTCTGGCCGATGAGCACTCCGGAATGTCCTAAACAATTTATTGATGTAATGGGATGTGGCCGGTCACTGATTCAATTGACGGCAGACCGGTTTGATGGTGTTTGCCCCAGAGAAAATATGTGGGTGGTAACTTCTGAAAAATACATTGATATTGTTCGGGAGCAGTTGCCGGAAATTCCGGAAAGTAATATTTTAGCGGAACCTTGTGCACGAAATACTGCACCTTGTATCGCATTTGCTTGTTGGAAAATCAAAAAGAAGCATCCCCGTGCTAATATTGTAGTAACTCCTTCGGATGCATTAGTCATCGATACGGGCGAGTTCCGTAGAGTGATGGAGAAAGCACTTCGTTTTACGGATGATAGCAGTGCTATTGTCACAATAGGTATTCGGCCGACTCGTCCGGAGACAGGCTACGGATATATTGCTGCTGCCAACCAGCTTCAAACAGATAAAGAAATTTATACAGTAGACGCATTCAAGGAAAAACCCGATAAAGAGACAGCTGAAAAGTATTTGGCGGAAGGTAATTACTTCTGGAATGCGGGAATCTTTGTGTGGAACGTGCGTACTATCACTTCCGTGATGCGTGTATATGCTCCGGGTATCGCACAGATTTTTGACCGTATTTTCCCGGATTTCTATACGGAAAAAGAAAATGAAACAATCAAAAAGTTATTCCCGACTTGCGAAAGTATTTCTATCGACTATGCGGTGATGGAAAAAGCGGAGGCAATTTACGTGTTACCGGCTTCTTTCGGCTGGTCGGATTTAGGCACATGGGGAGCACTTCGCGGTCTTTTACCACAGGATAAATCGGGAAATGCTACGGTAGGAACCGATATACGTTTGTATGACAGTAAGAACTGTATTGTGCATGCCAGCGAAGAAAAACGAGTTGTTGTTCAAGGACTGGATGGATATATCATCGCAGAGAAAGATAATACATTACTGATTTGTAAACTGGAAGAGGAACAACGGATTAAAGAGTTCTCGAAATAAAGATTATTTCGTTTGTTGATATTCGTGTGGTGTCATTCCTGTCATTCGTTTAAAGAACTTCGAGAAAAAAGAAGGATTAGGGAAATTTAATTCATCAGAAACTTGATAAACGAGCAGATTGCTATGTTTTAGCAATACTTTTGCTTCTAGTATAATGGACTGGTTTATCCAGTCCATTACTGTTTGTTGACTGGCCTGTCGGATAACAGTATTCAGATAACGTGGAGTGAGGCATAGCTTATCTGCATAGAAATTTACGTTACGTTCTTTCTTGCTGTATACATTGACAAGAGAGATGAAACGTTGGAAAATCTCTTCCTGTCTTGTCAACTGGGCAGAATTCAGTTCAATACTGTTTTGAGCGATATATTCTAAATAATAGATGAGGCTGGCCAAAAGATGTTGTATAGCTTCTTTGCGGAATGGCGGTTCCTGCAATACTCCCCATATCAAGGTGAAATAATGTTCCATTTGTTGCTGTTCTTGTGGAGATAGTAACAATATGATGTTTTTCTGATGATGGAGAAGGTAAGAAAAAAAATCGTCTTTTCCGGATATAGGAAGGAAATTGTGGTCGGCTGCTATCATTTGCATATCAAAATCAGGAGACACTTCTGTGATTTGAATAATGGAGTTAGGAGCGATCACTGCGATGTATCCCGGTTGGATGGTATATTCGATCAGATTAATGAGAATTCGGGCAGAGCCTTGCTTGACGAATGCGATACGTCCTTCTTTAATACGATACGGTTGACCGAGTGAGAAAAGAGTCGTTTCCATCTTTACAAAGCTATTGACGAATCCGAAATCAGAAGATATATAACGATGCTCGTTATGCCGGACAATTTTAAGATTGTCTAATAATTTAAGTGCTAACTCTATCGGTTCTTTTTGTCCCATTTTCTTTTCTCTTTTCCGGCAAAGGTAATAAAATGCGGCATACTTATTTGCTTTTTTCTGTTTTATCGAACTAATGGAACACATTTACCAACTCTTGGAAATGACCAGTATCTTTGAAATCCTTATCTTTGTCTTTCGAAGAAACCAAAGAAATAATGGATATGAAAAGAATGATTTTCAGTTTCTCCTTTTTACTGTATGTAGCAGGAGCGTATGCGCAGATAACATTGGAAGAATGTCAGCGGAAGACGCAGGATAATTATCCGTTGGTACATCAGTATGGTTTAGTGGAGAAGACAAAGGAATATAATCTGGAAAATGCAGCCAAGGGATATTTACCTCAATTTGCTCTTTCGGCAAAGGCTTCTTATCAGAGTGATGTGACAGAAATTCCGGTAAAACTTCCCGGAGTAGATTTAAAAGGATTGCCCAAAGACCAATATCAGGTCATGTTGGAGTTGCAACAGAAGATATGGGACGGGGGAGGAATCCGTATGCAGAAGAAGCAGACGATTGCAGAGGCTGAAGTGGAGAAAGAAAAACTGAATGTAGATATGTATGCGCTGAATGACCGCGTGAATGATCTTTATTTTGGAATTCTCCTGCTGGACGAGCAAATCAAACAGAATACATTGTTACAAGATGAGTTAGAGAGAAATTATCGTCAGATTACTGCTTATGTGGAAAATGGAATAGCCAATCAAGCTGATTTGGATGCAGTGAAAGTGGAGCAGTTGAATACAAAACAGAAAAGAATTGATTTAGTATCATCACGGGCAGCTTATTTGAAAATGCTTTCGCTGTTGGTAGGAGAAGCACTGTCTCCGGAGACGGTGCTGGAGAAACCTGTACCTCAAAGTACGGTTTCGGCTGTCAGTGAGATTCGTCGGCCGGAGTTGGCTTTGTTTGATGCACAGGGAGCCGGACTGCAAGTGCAGGAGAAGGCTTTGAATGTGCGTCATCTTCCGCAGTTCGGACTGTTTGTGCAGGGGGCATACGGAAATCCCGGATTGGATATGCTGAAGAATGAATTTTCTCCTTATTATATGGCAGGTGTCCGGCTTTCATGGAATTTCGGTAGTCTGTATACTTTGAAAAATGACCGTCGGGTGATCGAGAAGAAAAGACAGCAACTGGATAATAACCGGGATATATTCCTTTTCAATACAAGACTGGAAATGACGCAGCAGGATCAGGCTATCCATTCTTTGGAGAAGCAAATGCGGGATGATGATGAAATAATCCGGTTGCGTACAAATATCCGTAAAGCTGCCGAAGCAAAGGTGGCAAATGGAACATTGACCGTGACTGAAATGTTACGTGAACTGACTAATGAGAGCTTGGCGCGTCAGTCGAAAACTATGCATGAGATTCAACGGTTAATGGGAATTTATCAATTGAAATATACAATAAATGATTAATATAACTTCTCCGGATATGAAAAGAATAACAAAAATAGGAATGTGGGGGATAACGCTGATGATGTTATCTGCCTGTGAAAATGGAACACCTGATTATGACGCAACCGGTACATTTGAAGCTACGGAAGTAATAGTGTCCGCCGAGGCTGCCGGAAAATTGCTACGACTGGAAGTAGAAGAGGGAACAAAGCTGAAAGCGGGTGAGGAGATCGGGTTGGTAGATACGGTACAATTGTATTTAAAGAAACTGCAATTGGAAGCCAGTATGAAATCGGTAGAAAACCAGCGTCCTGATCTTGCCAAACAGATTGCCGCTACCAAACAGCAAATTGTCACGGCAGAGCGTGAGAGGAAACGGGTGGAAAACTTGCTTGCTGCAGGTGCGGCCAATCAAAAACAACTGGATGATTGGGACGCGCAAGTCAAATTACTCGAACGGCAGCTCGTTGCACAGGAATCATCGTTGCGTAATAGTACGAATAGCCTTACAGAACAAGGCAATTCGGTTGCTATACAGGTAGCGCAAGTGGAGGATCAGTTAGCTAAATGTCATGTTCAGTCACCTATCGCAGGTACAGTATTGGCTAAATATGCGGAAGCCGGTGAATTGGCGGCTATCGGCAAGCCTTTATTTAAGGTGGGCGAAGTGGATCGTATGTATTTGAGGGCTTACATCACTTCCGAACAGTTATCAAAAGTGAAACTGGGAGATCAAGTGACTGTGTATGCTGACTATGGCAACTCGGAGCAGAAAGCTTATCCGGGGGAAGTGACTTGGATTTCCGATCGTTCGGAATTCACTCCAAAAACAATTTTGACGAAGAATGAACGTGCTAATCTGGTATATGCAGTGAAGATTGCGGTGAAGAATGACGGAGCGTTGAAGATTGGTATGTATGGCGGAGTAAAATTAAAGAATGAAGATTAAAAATTAAAGTCAGGGAGATGGAGAAGGATGTACCCATAGTGGTTGTGAAAGAAGTCGGCAAGAGCTATGGAACGGTGGAAGCGCTGAAAGAGGTTTCTTTTGTGGTAGAACGGGGAGAGATCTTTGGGCTGATAGGTCCTGACGGTGCCGGTAAGAGTACCTTATTCCGTATTCTGACTACTTTGCTGCTGGCAGATAAGGGAACGGCCACGATTGGCGGACTGGATGTGGCAACAGAATATAAACAGATTCGTACGAAGGTTGGATATATGCCCGGTCGTTTTTCACTTTACCAGGATCTTTCAGTAGAGGAGAATCTGGAGTTTTTCGCTACCGTATTCCATACGACTGTTCAGGAGAACTATGATTTAATTAAAGATATCTATCAGCAGATAGAACCGTTCAGGAAAAGAAGGGCAGGGGCTTTGTCGGGTGGTATGAAGCAGAAACTGGCATTGAGTTGCGCTTTGATTCATAAACCGGATATTTTATTCCTGGATGAACCCACTACCGGAGTGGATCCTGTGTCGCGCAAGGAATTTTGGCAAATGCTTCGTAACTTGCGGGAACAGGGTATTACTATTGTTGTTTCTACTCCCATCATGGATGAAGCCCGGCAATGTGACCGGATTGCTTTTATCAATCATGGAAAGATTCATGGCATTGATACCCCCGAGCGTATTCTTCAGCAATTTGCATCCATCCTTTGTCCTCCTTCTTTGGAACGGGAGGAGGTGAGACATGAAACCGCTCCGGTCATTGAAGTGGAGCAGTTGACAAAGTGTTTTGGTAATTTTACAGCGGTAGATCATATCTCCTTTCAGGTGAACCGGGGAGAGATATTTGGCTTCCTGGGTGCTAACGGTGCCGGAAAGACTACAGCCATGCGCATGCTTTGTGGATTGAGCAAACCGACATCAGGCATAGGAAAGGTGGCAGGATATGATATTTTCCGGGAAGCTGAACAAGTAAAGAAGCATATCGGCTATATGAGCCAGAAATTTTCGCTGTATGAAGATTTGAAAGTGTGGGAGAATATCCGTCTGTTTGCCGGGATTTATGGGATGAAAGAGCAAGAAATAGAGCGGAAGACAGAAGAATTGTTGGATCGCCTGGGGCTTGCTGACGAGCGGGATACTTTGGTGAAGAGCCTTCCGGTGGGGTGGAAGCAGAAATTAGCTTTTTCAGTTTCAATCTTCCACGAGCCGAGAATTGTTTTTCTGGATGAGCCGACGGGTGGAGTAGATCCCGCTACGAGAAGGCAGTTCTGGGAATTGATTTATCAGGCAGCCGACCAGGGAATCACCATATTTGTCACTACCCATTATATGGATGAAGCGGAATATTGTAACCGGATATCTATCATGGTGGACGGTCAGATTAAAGCTCTTGATACACCTGCCCGTCTGAAGCAACAATTCGGTGCAGAAACGATGGATGATGTTTTTCAGCAATTAGCCCGCGGTGCGGTGCGCAAAGCAGATTGATTATGAGACAGTTTATAGCTTTTGTAAAGAAGGAATTTTATCATATTTTCCGTGACCGGCGAACCATGCTGATTTTGTTGGGGATGCCGGTTGTACAAATTATACTATTCGGTTTTGCCATCAGTACAGAGGTGAAAAATGTCCGGTTGGCGGTACTCGATCCTTCTAATGATGTGGTGACACGAAAGATTATTGATCGTTTGGACGCCAGTGAATATTTCACCGTTACTGCACGTTTTCATTCGCCCCAGGAAATGGAAGCTGCTTTTCTGAAGAATAAGGTTGATATGGCGATTGTTTTTAGCGAACGTTTTATAGATGATCTCTATACGGGTGATGCTCGTGTGCAGCTGGTAGTAGATGCGACAGATCCGAATATGTCGACTTCGCAGGTTAATTATGCAACGGGAATTGTTTCTATGGTAGGTCAGGAAATGATGCCGCCCAATATGTCGGCTGCCCGTTTAACGTCGGATATAAAACTGTTGTATAACCCGCAAATGAAGAGTGCTTATAACTTTGTTCCGGGGGTAATGGGGTTGATCCTGATGCTGATTTGCGCTATGATGACCTCGATTTCCATTGTTCGTGAAAAAGAGACGGGGACCATGGAGGTATTACTGGTTTCGCCTGTGAAGCCACTATTTATTATTTTGGCAAAGGCTGTGCCTTATTTTGTGTTGTCGTTTGTCAATCTGATCACTATCCTTTTACTTTCGGTCTTTGTGCTGGATGTTCCAGTAGTAGGAAGTTTATTCTGGTTGATAACTGTCTCTTTGTTGTTTATCTTCGTATCCTTGGCGTTGGGCTTATTGATTTCATCAGTCACGCGTACACAGGTTGCGGCCATGCTGGTTTCCGGTTTGATGTTGATGATGCCCACGATGCTTTTATCGGGGATGATTTTCCCTATTGAGAGTATGCCGTTGATACTTCAATGGATCTCGGATATACTTCCGGCACGTTGGTATATTCAGGCTGTGCGAAAGTTGATGATTGAAGGAGTGCCTGTTGTATTGGTATATAAGGAGATTGGTATCTTGTTATTGATGGCGACGGTACTTATTACGGTTAGTATCAAGAAATTCAAGTATAGATTGGAGTAGATAAGAATAATATGTTAATGTGCCAATTGGCTGTGTTATACTACATGGCATTGACATATAAACATATCAGCAAATTGAAGAATTATTTATGATAAAGTTTCTGATAGAAAAAGAGTTTAAACAATTGCTTCGCAATTCGTTTCTTCCGAAATTGATTCTTGTATTTCCATGCATGATTATGCTATTGATGCCTTGGGCGGTAAATCTGGAAATCAAGAATATACAGCTAAATATTGTGGATAATGACCATTCGGCTATTTCACAACGTTTAGTGAATAAGATTGCTGCCTCCACTTACTTTCGCTTGGTAGAAGTACCGGCTTCGTATGAAGAAGGTCTTCGAAACATTGAAATTGGAACGGCTGATATTGTGATGGAAATTCCAAGGCATTTGGAACGGGATTGGATGAATGGAGAGGATGCTCATGTATTGATAGCAGCCAATGCCGTGAATGGAACGAAAGGTGGTCTGGGCAGTTCTTATTTGTCTTCTATCATTAATGATTATGCAGCCGAACTACGTTCGGAACATCCCGAAGCAGCTACCGTTTCCGGTGTTTTCGCTTCCATACAGGTTGATACGCAGGGATTGTTTAATCCGAATCTGAACTATAAGCTCTATATGATTCCGGCATTGATGGTCATGTTGTTGACTTTGATTTGTGGTTTCCTGCCTGCGTTGAATGTGGTTAGCGAGAAGGAAGTGGGGACAATAGAACAAATCAATGTGACTCCGGTTCCGAAGTTTGTTTTTATTTTGGCAAAGCTTTTGCCTTATTGGCTGATTGGTTTTCTGGTGCTGACGGTGTGTTTCATATTAGCCTGGTTAATTTATGGCATAGTACCTGTCGGGCATTTTCTGTTGATTTACTTTTTCGCGGTTCTTTTTGTTCTGGTGATGTCCGGCTTCGGACTAGTCATTTCCAACTATTCAGCAACGATGCAGCAATCAATGTTTGTTATGTGGTTCTGTTTGTTGGTGGTGATTTTGATGAGCGGTTTGTTTACCCCTATTAGCAGCATGCCGGAATGGGCACAAATAATAACGATATTCAATCCTTTGAAGTATTTTATGGAGGTGATGCGAATGATATATCTGAAGGGGAGTGGTTTCTTTGATTTGCTGCCGCAGTTCGGAATATTGTTGCTTTTTGCAGTCGTGTTTAATAGTTGGGCGGTAATTAGCTATCGGAAGAACAACTGAAGATAATAAGGGGTCAGTCCGAAAACCCTGTGGGTATGTTATGTTAATAAGGCGGTATTGCCTGCAAAGACAATAAAAAAACAGCTCGTTTCCCTTTAAGGGAGAGAGCTGTTTTTGATCCTTTTCATCACCGTCTCCGGTGAATAGTAAGTGGTTACTGTATTACTTTATTTCGATTTGTCTATTTGGCTTTTTTACTTCTTCTTCAGAGAGTTTCGGAAGTTCGATATTTAGAACGCCATGTTCTACAGATGCAGCAATTTTCTCTTTGTCTACATTATCCGGTAGAATCATTGTTTGCTGAAACTTAGAGTATGAGAATTCGCGACGCAGATAGCGACCGTCTTTCTTTTCCTCCTTGTTTTCAGTCTTCTTCTCCATACTGATAACGAGGTTATTATCTTCATCAATGCGAACATTGAAATCATCCTTCGTCATACCCGGAGCAGCCAATTCCACTTTGTATTCTTTTTCTGTTTCCAAAACATTAATTGCAGGTGCAGTAGCATTTGCTTTTACCATCCAATCGTTATCAAAGAAATCATTAAAGATACTTGGTAACCAACTTTGAGTTCTTCTAACAGGCATCATAATTTTAGTCTCCTATCTTTAAGTTAAACATTCAGTTAATTATTCTTGAACTTCGGTTTTTTCACTTCTGATGATACCGGTTGTCCCGGTTTCCATCGTCTGCTCTCGAACCGTTGTTCGCTTCCATAAGTGCAAACCTTATGCCAAGTGATTTTTGAGACTAAAATTGTCTATTTGTCATTATAATAATGCCAATTTTGCAATAATGATGACAAAATGTATTTTGTTTTTATTTATTTTATATAAGATAGATATTAATTTGATAATATGTCTATTTCTTCTCGATTAGTTTGAATCTCATTCTTAATGTTTGCCTTTCTTCGTCATAGTCATAGCTAATGATTTTGAAAGTTCCCATTTCAGAAGTATTTGATACATGCAATCCGATACAGGCACAGGCGTCATAATCTCCAATGCGGACAATGCGAAGGGTAGGACTTGCGTCAGCAGGTAGCTTGCTTAAATCTACGATGTCTTTGGCCTGTTCATGTGTCATATACTCAACAGTCACAGGTAGGTTTTGACTGATTGCTTCATTTACTGTCTCTTCAATGGACTGGATTTGTTCCGCTGTCGGACATGAAGAAAGTATATAGTCGCATTTGCTCTTTTTTCTTTCGATGTGGGCATTGCGAGAACGCGGGCAGCCAAAGGTTTTTACCATGGTTGCATTGAGTAAATGCTCTGCTGTATGCATAGGAGGATACTCCTGCTTGTTGTGGTCGTTGAGTTGAATTTGTTGTTCCATAAATTATTTCAATAACTTTTTATTTTTGATATCTTCTAGTATGCTCATTTGTTGAATTGCTATTTGATTTAATTTGATAAGTCTGTCTTTGGGTGTCAAACCTTCATTTATGAAAACGGCATTTAAATTTTCCATGTTTGATAAGCAGATAAGTTCATTGATTGAGGCATAATCACGAATATTACCTTTTAAATTAGGGTGTGTATCACGCCATTCTAAGGCTGTCATTCCAAACATAGCTACATTAAGGATATCAGCTTCGCTGGCATAAATCATGGATGCTTGCTGTGGGGTGATTTCTTGAGGGATAAGATGCTGCTTGATTGCATCAGTATGAATATGATAATTAATTTTAGATAGTTCTCGCTTCGCTGACCAACCAATTTGAGCTTGCTCTTGCTCTTTGAGACGTTGGAATTCTTTTACTATATATAACTCAAATTCAACAGAAATCCAACTTGCAAATTTGAAAGCAATATCTTTGTGAGCAAAAGTGCCGCCATATCTTCCGGATTTGGATATGAGTCCAATAGCACAGGTCGTTTCTATCCATTTTTGAGGAGAAAGAGTGAATGCATTTAAACCTGCTTCTTTTCTAAACCCCTCGAATTCGAGGGGTTTAAAATGGGGGTTATATAATATTTCCCATAATCCTAGATATTCAATAGTCATTCTATTACGTAGCCAGTTGGCAATAACAGTATTAGCATCTGTTGTCTTGTATTTAGCTATGTCGGTTAAAGAAATATAATCTGTATCGTTGATCTTTAAGATAGTAACGTCTGTGGTCTGAACTGTAATCTTTGCCATATTCTGATTTTTCAGTAAAGGTAAAGTTATATTTGGGAATAAAGAAATGTATATCACTTTTTATTCAAGGTATGTTAAACTCACTTCTAATATATAGGCATAAAAAAAGGGGCAACGCCTTGCTCCAACCTTTGTTAACCTTAAATCTAATACTATGAAAAACACAGTGCAAAGATACGGACTCTTGGGAAATTAGCAAATAATCCAAGTAAAATAGCATGTTATATAACATAGATTAAGAAAAACTTCTTTCGTCTTAACGGTTATTCGATATTTTGGGCGTCTATGTATGGAGTTTTTTTTATCTTTGCGCAAAATATCATATTACTAATACTTAATATAAACATGGATAAAAGAAGATTAAGCCAATGGATGTTATTGGCTGTTGTTTGCTTGAGTTTCTCAATAGGAGAAAGCTATGCACAGAAAAATGATTTTGGAAATTTAGCTCGTTATTCAAAACAAAATGCTGCACTTCCAAAGGCGACGAAGAAAGACAAACGAGTTATTTTTATGGGAAATTCCATTACGGAGGGCTGGGTACGTACTCATCCGGACTTTTTCAAATCAAACGGTTATATCGGCCGTGGAATCAGTGGGCAGACTTCTTACCAATTCTTGTTACGTTTTCGGGAAGATGTGATTAATCTTTCTCCTGCTTTAGTGGTGATTAATGCCGGAACAAATGATGTCGCCGAAAATACACAAACTTATAATGAAGATTATACATTCGGAAACATCGTTTCTATGACAGAATTGGCAAAAGCAAATAAGATAAAAGTGATTCTGACTTCCGTATTGCCTGCCGCTGCATTTAAATGGAGAATGGAAATAAAAGATGTTCCACAGAAAATTAAATCTTTAAATGATCGGATAGAGGCTTATGCAAAAGCTAATAAAATTCCGTTTGTTAATTATTATAAGGCAATGGTGGATGAAAATCAGGCCTTGAATCCCCAATATACTAAAGATGGAGTTCATCCGACAGGCGAGGGGTATGATATTATGGAGCCGTTGATTAAGAGTGCGATAGAGAAAGCGCTCTAAGGTTTATTGATGTAAATTTTGAAATATAAATGCTGTCTGATAATCGAGTTGGGCAGCATTTATTGTGAATGTGCACTTCTATGGATATAGTTGTTGAAAAGGTTTAGATGACGTATAGACATAAAAAAAGGAGCAACGCCTTGCTCCAACCTTTGTTAACCTTAAATCTAATACTATGAAAAACACAGTGCAAAGATACGGAGTTTTGGCAACTTTGCAAATTATAAGCTGCTAATTGGTGTTTTTATAACACTAATTAATAGATTAAATCCTGTGTTACAGGTTTGTTAAGAGTTTTATCCCTTGGCAATTCTCATGTAATATATGAAGAGGGGGAGTTTTTACCCCCATTTCTCTTTCATCAAATCTTCCAGTTTCAACAACTCGTCACGGTATTGTGCAGCTTCAATAAATTCGAGTTTCTTGGCTGCTTCCTGCATCAGTTTGCGAGTACGTTCGATACTCTTTTCCATTTGCGCTTTACTCATATACTGCACTACCGGGTCTGCTGCAATGTTCGGAGTAGAAGGTTCTACATAAGCATGTCTTTCTTTTAGCAGTTCATCCGCCTCTTTGGCATTACCGAATACCGACAAGTTTCTGGCCTTTTTAATCTGCTGCGGAGTAATTCCGTTTGCTTCATTGTATGCCAACTGTTTTTCCCGGCGGCGATTGGTTTCGTCAATCGTCAGTTTCATGCTATCCGTCATCCTGTCCGCATACATGATTACCTTGCCGTTTACATTACGGGCAGCACGTCCTGCGGTTTGCGTCAGTGAACGGTGGGAGCGGAGGAATCCTTCTTTGTCAGCATCAAGAATAGCAACGAGCGACACTTCCGGAAGATCGAGTCCTTCACGAAGCAGGTTGACTCCGATAAGCACATCATAGATTCCTTGCCGGAGATCATCCATAATCTTCACACGTTCCAATGTATCTACATCACTATGGATATAGTTACATCTTACATTATTATTAAGAAGATACTCTGCCAGTTCTTCTGCCATTCGTTTGGTTAGTGTGGTGACGAGTACGCGTTCTTCCTTTTCAATGCGGAGCTGGATTTCTTCCATTAAGTCGTCAATCTGATTAAGGCTCGGGCGCACTTCGATGACAGGATCAAGCAGTCCCGTAGGACGAATCACCTGCTCTACGACGATACCTTCAGACTGAATCAATTCATAATCTGCCGGTGTGGCACTGACATAAATTACCTGTTTCGCCATTTCCTGAAACTCTTCGAATTTCAACGGACGGTTGTCCATAGCCGCAGGCAATCGGAAACCATATTCCACCAGATTTATTTTACGTGCACGGTCTCCTCCGTACATCGCACGGATTTGGGGTACACTTACGTGGCTTTCGTCAATGACAATCAGAAAATCATCCGGAAAGAAATCGAGCAGACAATAAGGACGGGTACCGGCAGCACGACCGTCGAAATAACGGGAATAATTCTCAATTCCGGAGCAATGCCCTAACTCCCGTATCATTTCCATATCGTAAGTCACCCGTTCATATAGTCGTTTGGCTTCATATTCTTTACCGATAGACTCGAAGAATGCCACTTGTTTGGTCAGATCATCTTCTATTTCGTGGATAGCACGGAGAGTAGCCTCTTTGGTCGTCATGAACAGGTTGGCCGGATAAATCTTATAGGCGTCAAATGGTGCGATAGTGACTCCTGTAATCGGGTCTACTTCTTCTATACCATCAATCTCATCTCCCCAGAAGGTGACACGGAGCAGATTGTCGGTATAAGCCAGATAGATATCCACGGTATCACCTTTAACGCGGAAATTTCCACGGTTCAGGTCGATATCATTACGGACATACAAACTGTCTACCAGACGACGTAAAAAGACATTGCGGTCCATCATCCGTCCCCGTTCTATTTCAATGACATTTTTGTAGAAGTCCGAAGGATTTCCCATACCGTAGATACAAGATACAGAAGAAACCACTACCACGTCTTTTCGTCCGGAGAGTAGGGCAGAAGTGGCCGCGAGTCGAAGCTTGTCGATTTCGTCATTGATGGCAAGATCTTTCTCTATATAAGTATCACTGCTCGGGAGATAGGCCTCCGGCTGATAATAGTCATAGTAAGAAACGTAATATTCTACCGCGTTATTGGGGAAGAAACCTTTAAACTCACTATAAAGCTGGGCAGCCAATGTCTTGTTATGGCTCAAAATCAACGTAGGTTTGTTGATATTGGCGATCACATTGGCAATGGTAAATGTTTTTCCCGATCCGGTCACTCCCAGTAAAGTCTGTGCGGGAACTCCCTGAAGTACCCCTTCAGTCAGTTGTGCTATCGCTTCCGGCTGATCCCCGGTAGGTTTGTAAGCTGATGTTAGTTCATAATTCATAGTTAAATCCTAAAAAGTGGAGCAATATTCGGTAAAATAATCGAGATAACAAATCATTTTTCCAAATAAATCCTTTACTTTGCAACATATTAATATCAAAAAACAGATTCATACAACTAGTAATACCAGAAACACATGATTTGGAATGAGAGCATTGAGTGTATGGACCGCGAAAGTCTTCGCAAGATTCAAAGCATACGACTCAAGAAAATTGTAGATTACGTCTATCACAACACTCCTTTCTATCGAAAGAAGATGCAGGAAATGGGAATAACTCCCGATGATATCAATAGTATCGATGATATTGTAAAACTGCCGTTTACCACGAAACATGATTTAAGAGATAATTATCCGTTCGGACTTTGTGCCGTGCCGATGAGCCAGATTGTACGTATTCATGCCTCTTCCGGAACGACCGGAAAGCCGACGGTTGTCGGATATACCCGTAAGGACTTGGCCTCTTGGGCGGAATGTATATCACGTGCTTTTACCGCTTACGGAGCGGGCCGTTCTGATATTTTTCAGGTATCATACGGATACGGACTGTTTACGGGCGGACTGGGAGCACATGCCGGAGCCGAGAATATCGGTGCTTCTGTTATTCCGATGTCCAGTGGCAACACTGAAAAACAGATTACCTTGATGCATGATTTCGGATCGACAGTGCTTTGTTGCACTCCTTCTTATGCGCTTTACCTGGCAGATGCAATCAAAGATTCCGGTTTGCCACGTGAAGAATTTCAACTGAAAGTCGGTGCGTTCGGTGCGGAACCCTGGACGGAAAATATGCGTCATGAAATTGAAGAGAAACTGGGAATCAAAGCATACGATATTTATGGGTTGAGTGAAATTGCCGGACCGGGTGTCGGTTACGAGTGCGAATGTCAGAACGGCACTCACTTGAATGAAGACCATTATTTCCCGGAAATTATCGATCCGAATACTTTGCAACCGGTTGAACCGGGACAAACGGGCGAACTGGTGTTTACCCACCTCACCAAAGAGGGTATGCCATTGCTCCGTTACCGTACGCGTGATTTGACTGCCTTGCATCATGATAAATGTTCTTGCGGTCGTACATTAGTACGTATGGATCGTATTTTGGGACGCAGTGATGATATGATGATTATCCGTGGTGTGAACGTATTCCCGACACAGATTGAATCCGTTATCCTTGAAATGGCAGAATTTGAACCGCATTATTTGTTGATAGTGGGTCGTGAAAATAATACCGATACGATGGAGCTCCAGGTTGAAGTACGTCCGGAATTCTATTCTGATGAGATCAACAAAATGCTGGCTTTGAAGAAAAAGCTGGGAGGACGTTTGCAAAGCGTACTTGGATTGGGAGTCAACGTGAAATTGGTAGAGCCTCGCAGCATTGAGCGTAGTGTAGGTAAAGCAAAACGTGTGATTGATAACAGAAAAATATAAATAAGTATTAGGTATTAAGTATTAAGTATTAACCATGCGGGTGATCTTGGAACTACGGTAATACTTGTTGCCTAATACCTAATGCTTGTTACTTAATACTTATTACTTAATACTTTAATAAATATGGTAGCAAAACAACTTTCTATCTTTTTGGAAAATAAGTCAGGCCGTTTGACGGAAGTGACTGAAGTGCTGGCGAAAGAAAATATCAATCTTTCTGCCTTGTGCATTGCCGAAAATGCTGATTTTGGTATTTTGCGTGGAATTGTATCCGATCCGGATAGAGCATACAAAGCTTTAAAAGATAATCATTTTGCAGTGAATGTGACTGATGTAGTAGGTATAAGCTGTCCCAATATACCGGGTGCTTTGGCAAAAGTGCTGGGATATTTATCAGATGAGGGTGTATTTATTGAATATATGTATTCGTTTGCCAATAACAATATTGCAAATGTGGTAATTCGCCCCAGCAATCTGGATAAATGTATCGAGGTATTGAAAGAAAAGAAAGTCGATCTGCTGGCTGCAAGTGATTTGTACAAGCTGTAGATATAGCAGTAAACGATAAACAGGGAACGGTAAATAGCTGTGTTGTCTTTGAATGGGATAACACATTTGTTTGCCGTTTTCTGCTATAAAAAATAGTGACGCTATCCGATGTGGATAGTGACGGTATGCTTCACCGATACCGTCACTATCCCGGGCATATACCGTCACTATTTTTTTCTGCCTTATAACAAGTTTTTTTCTGTCTTATAACAAGGAATCTGACGTTTGTTCGTCAGGTTTATGCCAATCATGATTTCTGTGTGATTCGTTTATTACCTGCCGTTTACAGTTTGGTGTTTGCAATTCGACGTCATTTTCTCTCCTTTTGTCGATGTTTAACGCCTTTTATGTATTAAAAAACACAGATTAATTGCTAAATTCCCAGCGAATAAGTAACTTTGCGCATTATTTTTAAATAGGATGAAGAAAAATATCATTATAACTTTGCTTGCGGCGGCTACTCTGACATCATGTGGAGAGTACAATAAATTGCTGAAAAGCACCGATTACGAATACAAGTACGAAGCCGCTAAAAACTATTTTGCGAAGGGACAGTATAATCGTTCAGCTACGTTGCTGAATGAGTTGATAACCATTCTGAAAGGAACCGATAAAGCGGAAGAGTCTTTGTATATGTTGGGGATGAGTTATTATAATCAGAAAGATTATCAGACAGCTGCCCAGACATTTATCACCTATTTCAATACGTATCCCCGTGGCACTTTTACCGAACTGGCACGTTTTCATGCAGGTAAAGCTTTATTCCTGGATACCCCGGAACCACGTTTGGATCAATCAAGCACTTATCAGGCTATCCAGCAGTTGCAGATGTTCATGGAATATTTCCCGAACAGCACAAAGAAGCAGGAAGCACAGGATATGATTTTTGCTTTGCAGGATAAGCTGGTTTTGAAAGAACTTTATTCTGCAAGATTATATTATAATCTGGGTAATTATTTAGGCAATAACTATGAGTCTTGTGTAATCACAGCTCAAAATGCACTGAAAGATTATCCTTATACTGACTATCGTGAAGAACTTTCTATCTTGATTCTGCGTGCAAGACACGAAATGGCTATCTATAGTGTAGAAGACAAAAAGATGGATCGTTACCGCGAAACAGTGGACGAATATTATGCTTTCAAGAATGAATTTCCTGAAAGTAAATATTTGAAAGAAGCCGAGAAAATATTCAATGAATCACAGAAAGTAATTAAAGACTAAATTTAAATAGATTTATGGACTACAAAAAAACGAATGCTCCTGCTACAACAGTAACCCGTGACATGATGGAACTCTGTGCTGATACAGGTAATGTTTATGAAACTGTTGCCATTATTGGCAAGCGTGCTAATCAGATCAGTGTAGAAATCAAAAACGATCTTTCAAAGAAATTGGCAGAGTTTGCCTCTTACAATGACAACTTGGAAGAAGTGTTTGAAAATAGAGAGCAAATCGAAATTTCTCGTTATTATGAGAAATTGCCGAAACCGGACTTGATTGCTACGCAAGAATACATCGAAGGGAAAATATATTATAGAAATCCGGCTAAGGAGAAAGAAAAACTTCAGTAATTTATTTTCTGACGAAGAATTTGATAGTCAAGTAGTAAGTGGGATGATTATCCCTACTCCTTATTGCTTGGCTATTATTGTTTAACTCAACTACTATTTAGAATACTTATGATTCAACGAATTCAAACTGTTTATTTATTGATTGTTGCAGGATTACTGATTACAGCTATGTGTATGCCGATAGGTTACTTCATTGATACAATGGGCGAACATCCTTTTAAGGCATTAGGATTGGAAATAAACGACGCTTTTCAGTCTACATGGGGTTTATTCGGGATTCTGATGCTTAGTACTATCGTTGCCGTGGCTACCATTTTTTTATATAAGAACCGTATGTTGCAGATTCGCATGACGATTTTCAATAGCTTGTTGTTGGTCGGTTATTACATTGCTGCCCTTGCTTTTTATTTTGCGTTGAAGAATGATGCAAATATGTTCCGGGTAGGCTGGGCGTTGTGTTTACCACTTATTTCCATCATTCTGAATATATTGGCTGTTCGTGCTATTGGACGCGATGAGGTGATGGTAAAGGCTGCGGATAGATTGAGATAAGACTTTTCCCTATATCTGGGTAATTCGTTAATATGATTAATGAAAAGCATCGCTTTATAAGAGTTAAAGCGGTGCTTTTTGCTCTCTAAAGCTATGCTTTAGCATCTCTAAAACGGGGCATTTACTGAATATCCCTGCTTTAAAGATACAAATAAGGCAACTAATTCATTGCGAGTTAGTTGCCTTATTTATTTAAAGAGTATCCCTAAAGCGATGCTTTGTAGATATTCAAGCTCCTTCTCTCGAAAGGGAGGAGGGAGAGGATTTTATTTCTTCAAGTCAAATAGGTACGTGAGCTTTATGGTAATTGTTCCATGCGCTGCACGGGCGAAATAGTCTTTCTTTGTGGTGCTATAAAAGTCAGACAGCGCAAAGTAGTAACGGCCTTCAACGATGAAGCTACCGGCTTTCTTTGTTCGGAGTTCTACACCGCCGCCACCGGCAATACCGTAGTCGAATTTATTCTGAATCTTAACTCCGTATACGGCTTTCTGTGTATTGGATAAGGTGTTCATATCAATACCTTTTATTGTTTCCGATTCGCTTATCAGAAAGCTGATTTGAGGACCTGCATGAACAAAGAATTGTAATCCTCTGTCTCGTCCGAAAGCAAGATGGGCTAGAAAAGGAATATCAATATAGGTCATTTTGCGGGTATAAGTTTTGCTCGGATCCTTCGAGGTGACTTCATATCCGTTATCGTCCAATGATACCGTTTCAAACAATTGGTCCCAACCCCTTTGTGATACATTCAATTCGACTTGTGCACCACAAATCATGGCAAAATACTTCTCGGATATATAACGTGCCGTCAACCCTCCGGTAATTCCCATCAAGCTATTTTGCTTGATGCTGGGAGTGAAAGAAACACTGTTTAAGTTGACACCTCCATTGACACCTACTGATAAATTGCTGCGTGCTTCTCCAATTTGGGCAGTGGCAGGAAGAGCAAATCCCGTAAGTAGGAGTGTTGCAATCAAAAATGGTTTTATCTTTATCATTTTCGTATTATTCGAAGTCAAGTTTTACTAATTCAAAATTCTTAGTGAAACGTATGAAGAACACTTTTTTATTAATAAATCCTCCCCAGTTGTTCACGCGCTGGAATTTGAATCCTGTCTGGATTGGCGTCAGGTTCATCTTAGGCAGATTGTTTTCCAATTCCGAGCCATAGAGCGATAATCCCTTCAAGAAGAAGAAACCGGTGTCGAAGCCAAGCATTGCGTAATTGGGGTATTTGCTTGCCAAATCTTTACTATACCATTTATGATAAGCGTTGGTGAATTGCACGGCTGCCGGGAACAATGTATTCGTATAGAATGAAGAGTAGAAATATACATCCAACTCAAAGAAATTTTCCAGATGATCTCTGGTGTAAGTCTGCCATTCCGGGTAGCCGAACAGGTGAATTTTTTCTGCAGGATTCTCTCTGACTAACAACGTTAGTTGAGGAAGTACCTTAATCAGTAAAACATTACTGCCCGATGTCGGGATAAAAATGTTTTCTTTATCACTGCGAAGTGTTGCTTTCAATGTTTCTTTAGTTGCGCTTTCGCTGACGGTTCTCATAGGAATTCCTTTGCTCTTCAACTCTTGTTTCAAGCCGCTGATAAATTCTGCTTTCTCCTTGTCAGCACTCGACGGTTCGATGAAAATAACGTTCGCATTAGGGAATTGGCGGGTGAAATGCTCATAAACCTCTGAATATAAATAAGATTGAGGCGTATTAATCTGATAAATAGCAGGATTTTTGAATACCTCTTCTCCTTTTTGAGAGAAAGGGATCACCAGGCGTATATCGTTCTTCTCCGCGAAGTCTGACAATGGTTTTATTTGATTCTGATGCATCGGACCGATGATGATATTCATACTCTTCATCTCGTTTTTGGCAAGAATCGTATTTAATGTAGAAATGTCTTTTCCACTGTCATATACATATAAATCAAGAGAAACGCCCGTACGTTTCAGACTGTCTACTGCCATCAGGAAACCTTCGTAATATTCCACCATGCGTTTGTCTTCCTGGAAAGGCAACAACAAGGCAGCCTTAATGGTAGACAATTTTTGGGGAGTCTCCTTATTTTTGCGGAAAAGCTCGCTATTGCTGGGAGGAACAGCGTATGGATCTTCCTTCTGTGTAGGTTGTACGGTGGTTGCTGCCGGGTAGGGGATGCAAAGAAATTGTCCCTTTTTCATGCCCTTTTTCAGTTCCGGGTTAGCGTCAATCAACTCCTGCTCGCTGATTCCGTATTCACGGCTCACGCTGAATATAGTCTCTTTGCGCTTTACCTTATGCATATCTTTGCATCTCGGAACAACAGGACCTTGAATAGTCGATTGTTCAGTAGGCGTTTGAACTACGGCGTCAGTTTGTTCTTCTTTTTTCTGTGGAATCAGAATAACTTGTCCGATACGGAAATTCTCGGCACTCAAACCTGGGTTTGCTTCACAAATATCTTTGGCGGACACATTATACATCGTTGTCAGTTTGTACAATGTTTCTCCGGCTTGGATCGTATGGAATGTTTCTCCCTTCTGGCTTTCTTTCCCAGTAGGGATTTTGATGGTCTGTCCGGCATAGATTTTTTCGTCACAACCAGGATTCAGACGTATGATGTCTGACGTAGTGACATTATACATCTTGGAAATGGAGTATAAACTTTGTCCTTTTTCGATGGTATGCAAGAAATAAGATTGGTTTTCCTGTGCATAACTGATAGCGTATGAAACGCTTATAAAAAGCAGAAATAAGAATATTCGGTTTATCGGTTTCATCAAATTATAACTATTGGTTCTTGAAATCAAGGAACAAAGGTACAAATAATGCCCTATATCTTCATAAGATTTGAGTTAAGAAAATAATATTGTGCTTTTTTAGGAGCATATTTCGGGCGGAAACATTAATTTTGCAACATTTATGGAAGGATATGAATATGCAGGAAACAGAATATATTAATGTGTACGGTGCGCGCGTGCACAATTTGAAGGACATTGATGCCGAGATTCCCCGTAACAGCTTGACTGTTATCACCGGATTGAGCGGTAGTGGAAAATCTTCTTTAGCCTTCGATACGATTTTTGCCGAAGGACAGCGCCGCTATATCGAAACTTTTTCAGCCTATGCCCGCAATTTCCTGGGCAATCTGGAACGTCCGGATGTCGATAAAATAACAGGCTTGAGCCCGGTTATCTCCATTGAACAGAAAACAACGAATAAAAATCCCCGTTCTACCGTAGGAACAACTACCGAGATCTACGATTATCTCCGTTTGTTGTATGCCCGTGCGGGAATCGCTTATTCGTATCTGTCGGGGGAAGAAATGGTGAAATACACCGAAGAGCAGATTCTGGATTTGATTCTGAAAGATTATAAAGGAAAGAAAATATATTTGCTGGCGCCATTGGTGCGTTCACGTAAAGGACATTATAGAGAACTTTTTGAACAGATACGTAAAAAAGGATATTTATATGTACGAGTAGACGGAGAAGTGCGTGAAATCACACATGGTATGAAGCTCGACCGTTATAAGAACCACGATGTGGAAGTGGTTATCGATAAATTAGTGGTTGCAGAGAAAGACGACCGGCGTCTGAAACAGAGTGTGGCAACTGCCATGCGTCAGGGAGACGGGCTGATGATGATTTTGGATGCTCAGTCCGAAAGTATCCGGCATTATAGTAAGCGGCTCATGTGTCCTGTCACTGGGTTGTCTTATCGTGAACCGGCTCCGCATAACTTCTCATTCAATTCACCGCAAGGAGCGTGCCCGAAGTGTAAAGGGTTGGGAGTAGTCAATCAGATTGACGTGGACAAAGTGATTCCCGATCGTGAACTTTCCATTTACGAAGGTGCGATAGCTCCTTTGGGAAAATATAAGAATGCGATGATTTTCTGGCAAATCGGTGCTTTGCTTGAGAAGTACGATGTAACGTTGAAAACACCGGTTAAGGAGTTGCCGGACGATGCGATTGATGAAGTGTTGTATGGCTCTGACGAACGGATTAAAATCAAGAGTTCGCTGATCGGCACTTCATCCGATTACTTTGTTACCTATGAAGGAGTGGTGAAGTATATTCAGATGTTGCAGGAGAAAGATGCTTCTGCGACAGCGCAGAAATGGGCGGAACAATTTGCCAAAACAACGGTTTGTCCTGAATGTAAAGGGGCTCGTCTGAATAAGGAAGCTCTGCATTTCCGCATCCACGATAAGAATATTAATGAATTGGCAAATATGGACATCAACGAGTTGTATGACTGGTTGATGAAGGTAGATGAGTTCCTTTCCGATAAGCAGAAGAAAATATCAGTGGAGATTCTGAAAGAGATTCGTACACGTTTGAAGTTCCTGCTGGATGTTGGTTTGGATTATCTGGCGTTGAACCGTAGTTCTGTCAGCCTTTCCGGTGGTGAGAGCCAGCGTATCCGTTTGGCTACACAAATTGGTTCTCAATTGGTGAATGTGCTTTATATTCTCGACGAGCCGAGTATCGGTCTGCATCAGCGTGATAATTTACGTCTTATCAACTCCTTGAAAGAACTCCGTGACATGGGAAACTCCGTGATTGTGGTGGAACATGATAAGGATATGATGCTGGCTGCCGACTATGTCATCGATATGGGACCGAAAGCCGGACGTCTCGGTGGAGAGGTTGTTTTTGCAGGAACTCCCCAGGAGATGCTGAAGACCGATACGATGACTTCGCAATACCTGAATGGAAAGATGAAGATAGAAATCCCCGTCAAGCGTAGAAAAGGAAACGGGAAATCTATCTGGCTGAAAGGAGCGAAAGGGAATAACCTGAAGAATGTCGATGTAGAGTTTCCGTTAGGAAAACTAATTTGCGTGACAGGTGTATCGGGAAGCGGGAAATCTACTTTGATTAATGAAACTCTGCAGCCGATTCTATCGCAGAAGTTCTACCGTTCTTTGCAGGATCCTTTGGAATACGATTCGATTGAAGGATTGGAAAATATCGATAAGGTAGTGAATGTCGATCAATCACCTTTGGGACGTACGCCACGTTCCAATCCAGCTACCTATACCGGTGTGTTTTCTGATATTCGTAATCTGTTTGTAGGTCTTCCGGAAGCTAAGATTCGCGGTTACAAACCGGGACGTTTCTCCTTTAATGTTTCAGGCGGACGTTGTGAAGCCTGTACGGGAAATGGTTATAAAACAATTGAAATGAATTTCCTTCCTGACGTATATGTGCCTTGTGAAGTATGTCACGGCAAACGTTATAACCGGGAAACACTGGAAGTACGTTTCAAGGGAAAATCGATTGCCGATGTATTGGACATGACAATCAACCGTGCCGTAGAATTCTTTGAAAACGTTCCGCAAATCTTGAATAAGATAAAAGTATTGCAGGATGTCGGACTCGGATATATAAAGTTGGGACAATCTTCTACCACTCTTTCCGGTGGAGAAAGCCAGCGTGTGAAACTGGCAACGGAACTATCGAAAAGAGATACAGGCAAGACCCTTTACATCCTTGATGAACCGACTACCGGACTTCATTTTGAAGATATCCGCGTACTGATGGGAGTACTGAATAAGCTTGTGGATAAAGGGAATACGGTTATCGTCATCGAACACAATCTGGATGTGATTAAAATGGCGGATTATATTATCGATATGGGCCCTGAAGGGGGTAAGGGCGGGGGAGAACTCCTTAGTTACGGAACACCGGAAGAGGTTGCGAAGAGCCCTAATGGATATACACCTAAGTTTCTTCGCGAAGAACTGGGGCTCTAATTTGAAGCATAGAGCGAGTGCGTTCCCCCAATAAAGTCAACTATCTCTAATCATATTAATTAAGGCGCGGATTACATGGTTTTTATTTAATTAGAACCGTGTAATCCGTGTCTTAATAAAAGTCATAGAAGACTTTGTCTCCCGCTAATTCTTTATTTATCAGATATAGAAAGTATAAATGCAACGAAAATGAAAATCAATAAAACAAATGCCGCACGGCTGTTAGATAAGGCTAAGATAGCCTATGAACTGATTCCCTACGAAGTGGATGAAAACGACTTGAGTGCTGTTCATGTAGCAGCAGATTTAGGAGAAAACATTGAGCAAGTGTTTAAGACTCTTGTCCTGCATGGCGATAAAAGCGGATATTTTGTCTGTGTCATTCCGGGAGAACATGAAGTTGACTTGAAACTGGCAGCTAAAGCATCGGGTAATAAGAAGTGTGATTTGATTCCCGTAAAAGAACTTCTGCCACTTACCGGATATATCCGGGGAGGGTGTTCGCCTATCGGCATGAAGAAACATTTTCCTACTTATATTCATGAAACCAGCCGGGAGTTTCCGTATATTTATGTAAGTGCCGGGGTACGGGGACTTCAGATAAAAATAGCTCCGGAAGATTTGATTCGTGAATCCAGAGCAGAAATTTGTCGTTTATTTGAGGAGTAGTTTAACAAATCATTGTGCAAAAACTCAAGAAAAAGTATATATTTGCAAGAAATATTTATTTAAATCAATCATTTATTAATTCTAAAAACTTATATCTATGTTCAGTAAACACCCTAAAGGTCTGATTGCTGCAGCTTTAGCTAATATGGGAGAGCGTTTTGGCTTCTATATTATGATGGCGATTTTGACATTGTTTATTTCAGCGAAATTTGGATTGTCCGAGACAACTACCGGATACATTTATTCCGCGTTCTATGCTTCCATTTATATTTTAGCTTTGGCGGGAGGTGTTATTGCTGATAAGACGAAAAATTTCAAAGGCACTATTTTAGTAGGGCTGATATTAATGGCTATCGGTTATTTGATTATTGCCATTCCTACTCCGACCCCTGTTCCTAGTATGGCTCTTTACTTGGGATTAACCTGTTTCGGACTTTTGGTGATTGCTTTTGGTAATGGTTTATTTAAAGGAAATCTGCAGGCTTTGGTAGGCCAGATGTACGATGACCCTAAATATTCAAACCTACGTGATGCCGGTTTCCAGATATTTTATATGTTTATCAATATTGGAGCTGTTTTTGCACCGTTTATTGCTATTGGTGTGCGCAACTGGTGGTTGAAGGTGAACAACTTTGATTATGATGCCACTTTACCTGAATTGTGCCATCAATATTTAGAAAAAGGAAATGATATGGCTCCACAAGCAATGGAGAATCTGACAACTTTGGCTAAGAGTGCTGTTCTTGACGGAACTCCTGTAACAGATATGGGTATGTTTGTTAATAACTACCTTGATGTATTTAACCGTGGTTTTCAGTATGCTTTTATGGCTGCTATTGGTGCTATGCTTGTTTCGCTGATTATTTATATGGCAAATAAGAAACGCTTCCCGGATCCTGCGACTAAATTGGAAACCAGTAAAGGTACTGCGACTGTGAATAAGGAAGAAATCCAAATGAGCGCTACTGAAATCAAACAACGTATCTATGCTTTGTTTGCAGTATTCGGTGTTGTTATTTTCTTCTGGTTATCTTTCCACCAGAATGGTTATTCTTTGACTTATTTTGCCCGTGACTATGTGGATTTGAGTGTGATTAATATCGACTTAGGTTTTACGCAGATCAAGGGAGCTGAAATATTCCAGAGCGTTAATCCGTTCTTCGTTGTATTCCTGACTCCATTTATCATGTGGATGTTCGGCTCAATGAAAAAGAATGGTAAAGAACCTTCTACCCCGATGAAGATTGCCATCGGTATGGGTATTGCCGCATTAGCGTATGTATTCTTGATGGTATTCTCCTTTACATTGCCTTCGAAAGAGGTGTTGGGTACTATGAGTGCTGCTGAAATAAATGCTATTCGTGTGACTCCGTGGATTATGATCGGTCTGTATTTCATCCTTACAGTTGCCGAATTGTTCATTTCTCCTCTGGGATTATCGTTTGTATCTAAGGTTGCTCCTCCTCATTTGCAGGGATTAATGCAAGGTTGCTGGTTGGCTGCAACAGCTGTGGGTAATTCACTGCTGTTTATCGGTGGTATTCTTTATACCACTGTTCCTATCTGGGCTTGCTGGTTAGTATTTGTAGGCGCAACAGGTGCTTCTATGATTGTAATGCTTTCAATGGTAAAATGGTTGGAACGCGTAGCGAAATAGAATCCCGTCATTGACTAAATAACAAAATGCCCCGGAACATTCACGATACTTGTTCCGGGGCATTTTGGTTTATTAAATATCCAATCCCATAATATAATCATTCATATAATACCCGTTGCCAATCGGGAAATCACCTTCCCGTAACTTTCTCATTCCCATGTATTCGTAAAACTGCAAGGCTTTATTGTTACGATTCACGTTAAGTTCCATCAGACAAGGTTCCGGGTGCATCTCCTTGATGCATTTGATTGCTTCCTTAAATAAGAAACTACCGCAATGCGTACCCTGAAAGCGGGGGAGAACATAGATTTTCTGAAGATGGAATACATCTTTTTCCTGTTGCTGCACAGAGACGTATCCGCATGGCTCATTCTCTTTATAGGCGATGGAATACACATGCCCTTCTTCTTCCATTTGCTTGCGCACATTGGAAGGAGCATACATCCAGTCCATCATATAATCCAGTTGTTCAGGAGATAAAATATCCTTGTAGGTGGCGGGGAATACCTCCTTTGCCATCATATGAATAAGCTCGCAATCGGCTACCGTTGCTTTTCGAATTGTAAACATACGTACTTTCTATTTTATGGTTTAACGGGCACAAATATAGCCATTATTTCTTTTTATAATAAGGTAAGCACTCTCTAATGTTTTAATTATTATTAATTTATAGTACTTTGTAATGCAAGGTACTTAAGTAATGCATATATTTGTGCCATCTAAAAGAAGTGAATAATGAAAGTAGACAATGTAAAATCACAGATGAGGAAAGGCATGCTTGAATATTGCATCATGCTTTTGCTGCACAAAGAGCCTGCCTATGCTTCTGATATTATTCAGAAATTGAAAGAAGCCCAGCTGATTGTAGTGGAAGGCACCTTGTATCCGTTGCTGACCCGTCTGAAAAATGATGACCTGTTAAGTTATGAGTGGGTGGAATCTACCCAGGGACCTCCCCGCAAGTACTATAAACTCACTGAACAAGGAGAAACCTTTTTGGGAGAACTGGAAATTTCCTGGAAAGAACTTAACGACACAGTGAATCATATAGCCAATAGATAATTCGAAAAAGAAGAAATAAAAATGAAAAAGACATTGACCATAAATTTAGGAGGAATAGTTTATCATATAGATGACGATGCCTACCGACTGTTAGACAATTATCTGTCTAATTTGAAACATTATTTTCGTAAACAGGAGGGTGCGGAAGAAATTGTAGACGATATTGAGATGCGTATTGCCGAACTGTTTGCCGAGAAAGTAACTGAAGGAAAACAGGTCATCACAGTGTCGGATGTAGAAGAAATTATCGCCCGCGTAGGCAAACCGGAAGATTTTGGTATTGCTGACGAGGATACAGATTCACAGAAAAGAACGGAACAAGCATCGTCCGCTAATCAAAGTAATACGCAAACCTCTGCCCAACGTCGCTGGTTCCGTGATCCGGATAATAAATTGTTGGGTGGTGTGGCAGCAGGACTGGCAGCTTACTTCGGTTGGGACATCACATTGGTGCGTATCCTGATGATTATTCTGGTGTTTGTGCCTTATTGTCCGATGATTATCCTTTATATTATCGGATGGCTCGTTATTCCGGAAGCCCGTACCGCCGCAGAAAAGTTAAGTATGCGTGGAGAAGCGGTAACCATTGAGAATATTGGCAAAACAGTGACAGACGGCTTCGAACGGGTAGCAGATGGGGTTAATAATTATGTGAACTCCGGTAAACCTCGTACCTTTCTTCAAAAGATAGGCGATGTATTTGTTTCCATTGCTGCCGTTCTCTTTAAGATATTTCTGGTAGCTCTTGTCATTCTTTGTTGCCCTGTCTTGTTCGTATTGGCTGTCGTATTGGTAGCGTTGGTATTTGCGGCAATTGCCGTGGCAGTCAGTGGAGGAGCTTTACTTTATGAGTTGTTGCCTGCCATCGACTGGATGCCGGTTGCTTCCGTCTCTCCTATGATGACATTATTAGGTACGATTGCCGGAGTTGCCCTCATCGGTATTCCATTAGGAGCTTTCTTGTATACTATCTTGCGCCAGCTATTCCATTGGTCGCCAATGGGAACAGGTTTGAAATGGTCGCTATTGATTTTATGGATATTGGGTGCGGTCATTATGGTTATCAATCTTTCTGCTCTTGGCTGGCAACTGCCTCTGTATGGGCTGCACTGCTGTTAACTAAGCCTCATTCTATTAAAAAAGGATAATATTTATTCTTTTATAAGTAAATGTACCCCGATAGTGTGTCCGGGGTACATTTTTTGTTTTCCCTTATTCATCGTAAATCGAGATTTTTTAGTAAGTTTGTAAATACGTATTCAGGAAATAAAATGGGTGAACATATATGTTTTAGGAGAAACGAACGTTTAGCGACAGTCAACCCTTATTGGAGAGGAAATCCGATGGTGCGCGGACGTTTTTTTAACAGGCAGCATCGCTTCCGTCCGGGGATGGGCAGCGTGTTGAAATGGCGTCTTTCGCCCAATCCCCAACGCAAAGAGAAGAAGACGGTGAAATGGGACCCGAAAGTCTGTTATCTTCGCTCATTGGATGCGATGGTAGGAGATTCTCTGATATGGCTCGGACATAATTCTTTCTTTCTTCAATTAGCAGGTAAGCGAATCATGTTCGATCCGGTGTTCGGCAGTATTCCTTTTGTGAAAAGACAGAGCGAATTTCCTGCTAATCCTGACATATTTACGGAGATTGATTATCTACTTGTCAGCCATGACCATTTTGACCATTTGGATAAACAAAGTATAGCACGCTTACTGAAGAACAACCCGCAAATGAAACTTTTCTGCGGCTTGGGAACCGGTGAACTGATTCAGGGATGGTTCCCTGAAATGAAAGTGATTGAAGCCGGATGGTATCAACAAATGGAAGATGAAGGATTGAAGATCACGTTTCTGCCGGCACAACACTGGAGCAAACGTTCCGTACGTGATGGTGGGCAGCGACTGTGGGGAGCTTTTATGCTGCAAGGAAATGGGATTTCTCTTTATTATAGTGGTGATACGGGTTATTCCAGCCATTTTCGTGAGATTCCCGATCTGTTCGGAGCACCGGATTATGCTTTGTTAGGTATCGGTGCATACAAACCTCGCTGGTTTATGCGTCCCAACCATATATCGCCATACGAATCCTTGACTGCTGCCGAAGAAATGAATGCAGGTCTTACCATTCCCATGCATTATGGCACATTCGACTTGTCTGACGAGCCTTTGCACGATCCTCCGAAAGTTTTTGCAGCAGAAGCAAAGAAACGGAAGATTCCAGTGGAGATTCCCTATTTGGGAGAGATTGTAAAATTGAAAAAACAGAAATAATTAGATAAGTACCTGCCATGAATTAATCGTTATTTTTCTAGGTACGGATTTCACGGTTTTTAGTGTTGTTATTGTTGCAAAGTAACCGTGTTAATCTGTGTAATCCGTGCCTAAATTATTATATAAACTAATTATGAATACATATTTACGAATAAAGAGATGAAGAAATTAGAAGTAAAAGACCTGAAAGAAAACTTTTTCGAAGCGATCGGAAAAGAGTGGATGCTGGTTACGGCCGGAACAAAAGAGAAGTTTAACACGATGACAGCAAGTTGGGGTGGCATCGGTTGGCTGTGGAACAAGCCTGTTGCTTTCGTTTTTATCCGTCCCGAACGGTATACGTATGAATTTGTAGAGAAGAACGATCACCTGACTCTTTCTTTCTTAGGGGAAGAAAATAAGAAGATTCACGCTATTTGTGGTTCCAAGTCGGGACGTAATATAGATAAAGTAAAAGAGACCGGATTGAAACCAGTGTTTACAGAAAATGGCAATGTGTTGTTTGAGCAGGCACGATTGAGCCTGGAGTGTAAGAAGCTTTATGCTGACGGTATCAAACCGGAATGTTTTCTGGATAAGGAATCATTGGAAAAGTGGTACGGTGGTGCTCATGGCGGTTTCCACAAGATGTATATTGTAGAAATTGAAAATATTTATTCGGAGTAAGATTTAGCCGATTTATGATGGATGCAATGGAGAAGGCTCTGAACTCAAGTAGATTGAGAACAGAGCCTTCTTTTATTTTACTTTATTGGAAAGTCGTTAAGCACAGATTATATGAAATATGCAGTTTTAGTGAATCAAATGACTGTGAGATTCGTATAATCCGTGCTTTAAAATTTTACTTAGATGGAGCTTTCTTCACCCATTTGTCCAGCCATTCGAAGAATGTGCGTTGCCATAGAACCCCATTCTGCGGTTTCAATACCCAGTGGTTTTCATCTGGATAAATCAGCAACTCTGCAGGAACACCACGCATCACGGCAGCATCGAAAGCAGCCATTGCCTGATTAGCCAAAATACGATAGTCTTTTTCTCCATGAATACAGAGGATAGGCGTATCCCATTTCTCCACGAACAGGTGAGGAGAGTTGGCAAACGTACGTTGTGCCACCGGGTTTTGTTTTTCCCAGTATGCGCCTCCCATATCCCAGTTGGCAAACCATTTCTCTTCAGTTTCCAGATATTGCATTTCCATATTGAAGATACCGTCGTGGGCGATGAACGCTTTGAATCGTTTGTCATGATGTCCCGCCAACCAGTATACGGAGAATCCTCCGAAGCTGGCACCTACACATCCCAAGCGATCTTTGTCTACATACGGCTCTTTTGCCATTTCATCAATAGCAGTGAAATAATCCTTCATACACTGGCCACCGTAGTCACCACTGATCTGTTCGTTCCATTCCACGCCAAATCCCGGCAAGCCGCGACGATTCGGAGCAACAATGATATAATCATTGGCTGCCATAATCTGGAAGTTCCAGCGATAAGACCAGAACTGGCTTACCGGACTTTGCGGACCTCCTTCACAGAACAGCAAAGTCGGATATTTCTTGTTCGGATCAAACTGCGGAGGATAGATTACCCATGTCAACATCTGTTTGCCATCTGTTGTTTTCATCCAGCGACCTTCCACTTTACCCATTTCCAACTGGTCATAGATTTGCTTGTTTTCCTGCGTCAGTTGAGTAGTAGAGCCATCCAGTGCCACAGTGTAAATTTCATCACCCATGCTCATAGAATGACGTTTGGCGATCAGTTTATCCCCGAAAAGAGCTACACTTTCATAATCGTACATTCCTGAAGTAATGGCCTTTACCGAATCATTTGCCAGGTCAAGCGCATAAATCTGTGACTCTCCATGCCATACACCTGTGAAATAGATCACTTTTGCATCTGCTCCCCAAACAAAAGCGTCTACATTCGATTCGAATGCTTTGCTCACAAAACGTTTCTCTCCGGTTTCTAGGTTCATGATGAACAGACGGTTCAAATCCGCTTCGTAACCGTCACGTTCCATACTCTGCCAGGCGATATATTTGCCGTCTGGAGAGTATTGCGGATTGGTATCATATCCTTTGTTCTCTTCCGTAATATTTTCCGTCTTCTTGGTGTTCAGGTCATAAACGTAAATATCGGAGTTGGTGGAAATCGCATATTCCAGTCCTGTCTTTTTACGGCAAGTGTAAGCCACTTTGTCCGAAGTAGTATTCCAGGCAAGTTGCTCAATGCCACCCCAGGGTTTCATTGGACTTTCATACGGTTCTCCGTTCAGGATATCCACGATATTGGAAATACCGTTACCGTCGAAGTCGGCAACAAAAGGATGTGGAGCTGTCGCCACCCATTCATCCCAATGTTTGTACATCAGGTCGGTCACGATGATACCTGTGGCTTTCGGCAGGTCCGGATATTTATCAGCAGTGCTTTCTTTCGTCTTTACTTGTGAAATAAACAGCAGCTTTTTGCCATCCGGCGAAATGGAATAACCTTCGATGTCTCCGTCGTAGTTGGTCAATTGCTTGCGCCCGCTGCCGTCCGGGTTCATTTCATAGAGCTGGCTGCTTCCGTTGTCATTACTTAAGAATGCAAGTTTGGTGCCTCCTTTAATCCATGTCACTTCATTTTCCTGATACGGGGTATGAGTGATTTGCTGGTTTTCGCTTCCATCTGCGTTCATCACGAAAACTTCGCGGTTACTCTTGTTTTCCGGTACACTGTAATACGCTACCGTATACGCAATTTTCTTTCCGTCGGGCGATACGGCGAATCCGCCGATACGTCCCATAGCCCAAAGTGCTTCGGGAGTCATGCGCTTCCCTTCGATCTTAATATCCGATTTCTCGATAAGCACCTGATCTGTTTTGCCTGCGTCTTTGGTTCCTCCGCAGGCAGCTAACAACATTGCTGCCGACATCATAAATAAATTAGCTTGTCTCATATATTTTATAAAATGTTTATTTTCTTGCGAAGATAGTGAAAAAAGGATTTAAATCTTCTTTTTCTGCCAGTTTCCTTTCTTCATATACCAGTAGCAGAACAACAGTATAAAAGTACCGTACACACATTCTGTCGTCCAGGCAAATGCGACATCCATTCGCAGATACATGATGAAATATGCAGAGTATGTGACATAGATAGCCAGTACACAGAGTTCCATAGCCAATGCAGTCCGCGTATTTCCTGTTCCTGATACCGATTGGAAATACACATTGGCAGGCACCAGTACCAGATAGGCAGAGCATAGTACCCACAGTGAAGGTACGGATGCCGCTCTTAAATCCGGGATGTCTGTATAAATGCGCAGAATCAGATCCGGGAATAAGCAGAAAAACACCAGGATCGGCAATACAAAGATATATCCGATACAGATATGCTGTTTGATAGTTCCCCGTACACAATCCTGTTCGCCTGCACCGATCAGGTTACTTACCAGCGAACCGCAGGTGGAAGCAAATGCCATTGCAATCATAAACGGTATCCCCGACACGTTGCGGATGATGTTGGCAATCGCCAATGACCGCTCTCCCAAATGTTCCACAAACAGGAAGAACATGAACCAGGTAGACAAAGAAACGAAATTCTGAATCATTGTCCACACAGAAACATTCAGTATGCGTTTCAGTGTTTTTCCATGGAATTTGGGCAATATGTTCAACGCATATTTCTTGCAGTCAATCCGTTTCCATGTATAGATGATGAAGAAAATCACCGATACCATTTCGGCCAGTGACGAACCGATGGCAGCACCGGCAATTCCCAGTTGCGGGAAACCGAATTTACCGAAGATCAGGATATAGTTGAATACCACGTTCGAAAGCACCATTACGATAGAGTTCAGCGTCAGTGTTTTGGTTTGTGTCGTACCTACAAAGAAGGCGCGGAACATGACCATGATAAAAGAGAAGAAGAACCCGTACACACGCCAATGAATATAACTTTCGGCTGCATCGTAAATGTGAGGAGACGAAATGATATTCTTTAAGATATATGGTGAAAATACGATGGAGAATGTGAATAAAATCACTGCTATGGCAAGCAGGAAATAAATGCCCTGATAGAAAATCGGTCCGATTTCCTTGTAGTTTCCTTCTCCGTTGCGGCGGGCAATTAAGATCTGTGCGCCGATGCTGAAACCGAATGCCATCATGAAGATGGCAAGATAATATACCCCCGCGATAGCAGAAGCACCCAGCTCGATTTCTCCCACACGTCCCAGGAAGGCCGTGTCCGTCATGCCGATCATTTGCTCCATAATCAGACTGATCAGGATAGGGAAGGTGATCGTCCAGATTTGTTTATACGAATATTTAGTTTTCATCTTATTATATTATTTAGAGAAAGAAAGCCGGGCAACCAAAATAGGGTGTCCGGCTTTCTTAGAATATGATTCAGGAATAATTCCTTATTTTTTATTCTGTCTTTGCTGCTGCAGTAGCTCTTGTTGCTTTTGCATCGCTTCCAGGCGGGCAGCAAATCCGGTCTTTTTCATTTGTTTCGGGTCCTTCTTTTTCGCTTCAAGAATAGCCAACAATTTAGTTTCGTCGGTCGTTTTACGAAGCAGAATCATAGTACCCACGCTAATCAGCGTTGACACGAAATAGTAATAGTTCAAACCTGACGGATAGTCGTTCAAGACAAACAAGAACATAATCGGCATCAGGTACATCATCCATTTCATAGCCGCCATTTGTGGCTGCGCTCCGGTATCCTGCATAGACATCGTATACTTCGTGTTCAAGATGTTGGTCACCGTCATCAGCAAGCAGAACAAGCTAAGGTGGTTACCCAGGAACGGAATATGGAATGGGAATGTGATGAACGCATCATAAGTAGAAAGGTCGTCCGCCCACAAGAAACTCTGTTGACGCAGCTCGATAGCACTCGGCACGAACATAAACAAAGCCATCAGGATAGGGAACTGCAATAACATCGGCAGACAGCCGCCCATCGGGCTTACCCCGTATTGGCTGTAAAGGCCCATCACTTCCTGCTGTTTCTTCATTGCATCTTCCTGCTTCGGATATTTCTTGTTGATTTCGTCAATTTTCGGTTTCAATACACGCATCTTGGCAGAAGACATATATGTTTTCCAGGTAGCCGGATAAACCACGACTTTTACCATGATGGTCAGAATCAACAGTACGATACCCATGCTCAATCCCCAGCCGGACAACCAGTCGAATACGTTGATTGTGATAAACTGGTTAATCCAGCGAATCAACGGCCAGCCCAAGTAAACCAGTCTGTGAAGTTCCCATTTCTCGTCGCGGCCTTTATCCAGCGCTTTCAGCGTCTTAAAGTGGTTCGGACCGAAATAGAAATACATCTCTGTCGGTTCTTTGCCTGTCGGATCAAAGAAAGTATTCATTTCAGCAGAATAATCTTTGATATATCCGCTTCCTTGCTGCTCCATTTTTGACTTTACGGAAACCTTGTCGAAATCCTGTTCAGCAATAAATACAGAAGAGAAGAACTGATTTTTGAAAGCTACCCAGTCGATACGTCCCGGCAAATTCTGACTGTCATCTTTGGCAGCAGATAAGTTGTCCACATTGTCGCCTGTTACTTTATAAGTCAGTTCCGACAGACGATTTTCATAGGTGAATCCTTTTTCCAGTTGGCGGGCACGTTGTGACCAGTCGATGTCCACATACTTGGTGCTTGCCAACTTGTTTTCCATGCCTGTCGCTTTGATTTCAAAGTTCATCAGGTAGCTATCCGGTTTCAGCGTATAGATGAAATCGATATAGCTTGCGCTATCCGCAGCCAGACGCATGGTAACACTACTATCCGTCTTGTTTACAGCTTCAAAGAAATAATCTTTGGTCTGGATGGCTCCTGCTTTGTTGTAGAAGTTGAAGTTCATCGAAGCATCATCGCCGTCGAACAACATAATCGGCGTCTTTTTGTCCTGTGCCATATAATTCTTCAACATGGCTGAATAGACACGTCCGCCTTTTGTTGCGAAAGTAATTTCCGCTACATTATTCTGGATGCTGATTTTAGAATCGGTCCCATGCAAGGCATTGAAAAACAAAGCAGAAGAATCGGCGGCCGATGCAACCTCTTTTTGGCTGTTAGCCAGCGCAGCTTCCGTTTTTGCCTTCAGCGCTTCCTCCTGCTGCTGCACTACGGCAATAGAGTCATAGTATCTTTTTTGTGCAGCTATCTGTTCCTCGCTTGGACGACTCAAAAAGCTGAATCCTACCAATAATATGCCTATTAGAACGAGACCTGTGATGGTGTTTTTATCCATTCTTATTTTAATTACAAATTATAAAATTACAAACTACCAGTCGTTTATCGCGTATCGTTAGCCTTTTGCCGTTGTTTTTTCGTTTTCGATGGCAGCTTTCACGAATGCCACGAACAACGGATGAGGATTCAGTACCGTACTGCCATATTCCGGATGGAATTGTGTACCGACAAACCATTTCAAAGCCGGGATTTCAACGATTTCTACCAGATCCGATTCCGGGTTGATACCTACACATTTCATGCCGGCAGCTTCATAGCGGTCTTTATAATCATTGTTGAACTCATAGCGATGACGGTGACGTTCCTGAATATGTTCTTGTCCGTAAGCCTGATATGCTTTCGAACCTTTCTGCAATACACATTCGTAAGCACCCAGACGCATCGTACCACCCATGTTGGTGATTGCTTTCTGTTCTTCCATGATATCAATCACGTTGTGCGGAGTCTTTTCATCCATTTCACGAGAGTTGGCATCAGCGTATCCCAGTACGTTGCGTGCAAATTCGATGGCGATGCATTGCATACCCAGACAAATACCGAAAGTCGGAATGTCATGCGTACGTGTATATTTGATAGCGACAAACTTGCCGTCAATACCCCGTTGACCGAATCCCGGACCGATCATTACACCTGCCATGCCTTTCAAAGCTTCACCTACATTTTCGTCTGTCAGTTTCTCACTGTTTACGAAATGAACTTCCACTTTGCGGTCATTGTAAGTACCTGCCTGCGATAAAGCTTCGCGGATAGACTTATAAGCATCCTGTAAGTCGTATTTTCCAACCAGTGCAATATTGATCGGTTCTTTTGTCTCTGCAGCGTGACGGCGTTCCAGGAATTTACGCCATGGACCTAATCCCGGAGTTTCTCCTACCGGCAGTCCCATCTTTTCTAGGATAGTGCTGTCCAGTCCTTGTGCCTGCATCAGGATAGGTACTTCGTAAATTGTTTCTGCATCGATAGACTGCACAACGGCTTTATCATCTACATTACAGAATTGTGCCACTTTCTTGCGCAGTCCGTCACTTAGCGGATGTTCGGCACGCAATACCAGTACATCCGGCTGGATACCCACACTTTGGAGCTCCTTTACAGAATGTTGCGTCGGTTTTGTTTTCAACTCTCCGGCAGCAGCAAGGTAAGGAACATAAGTCAAGTGTACACAAAGAGCGTTCTTACCGAGTTCCCATTTCAACTGACGGATACTTTCGAGGTAGGGGAGTGACTCGATGTCACCTACCGTACCACCGATTTCAGTGATTACAAAATCAAACTTGTATTTATTACCAAGCAGTTTTACATTCCGTTTGATCTCGTCTGTGATGTGAGGAATCACTTGGATCGTTTTACCCAAATAGTCTCCACGACGTTCCTTGTCAATGACGCTCTTGTAGATACGTCCCGTAGTAATGTTGTTCGCCTTTGTCGTTTGTATTCCCAGGAATCGCTCATAGTGTCCCAGGTCGAGGTCGGCTTCGTGTCCGTCTACGGTTACATAGCACTCTCCGTGCTCGTATGGATTCAATGTTCCCGGGTCGATGTTGATATACGGGTCAAACTTCTGAATGGTTACATTATAACCTCTTGCTTGCAGCAACTTACCGATGGATGATGAGATGATCCCTTTTCCTAATGAAGAGGCAACACCACCGGTGACGAAAATATACTTTGTTTCTCCCACAGCTATAACTGTTTTAATAATTGTTTACTTAGTAGTAATCTTACGAACTTAAAAAGCGCAAAATTATAAAAAAAAGAGGAAGATTGCAGACTTTCGTCTCTACAATTTTATTAAAAAATGCAATTTTGAAAGAATCCTATGATTTCTGAACAAAATAATGTAGCTTTGCAGCCTAAACCATAGACAAATATGATGAGAATTACTACTTTATGTTCAGCGTTTATCCTGTCAATCTTATCGTTATCGCTTTTTGCGCAGGAACCAGTCGAGGCTGCTTCACTTCCGACTGACTCTCTGCAGCCTGCCCCTGAAGTGATTAAACCAGCTAAAACGGTCAAACCTTCGGCAGTTGTGGCAAAGGCCAGAGTTGTGAAAGCCGATACGCTTTCGGCAGAGCTTCAGAAATATTTAATGCTAAAACTAAATCTGTCAGGTCCGACTCCGAAATTGGATACTGTTTCTTATTTATATAATAGGTATGTTGCGCAATTGGATTATTTGAATGATTTGTCTGTGCCGCCACGTTATATTCCGTCCGATCCCGATTATTTTCGTCTGTTTACACCTTTGGCATATTATTATGCTCCGATGGCTCAATACTCGAAGCTGGAATGGAAACCCATGCAATTGGATACCACTCCTCAACTGACGCAAGAGCTTTTGCCATACGATACCCTGGTATTTACCAAAACTCAACGTGCCGGGAAGATAGTCAACAGCGCGTTGATGGATCTTTATTTGGAGCGTCCGGAATTAGTTGTCACTACGGAGGATCGTATCATGAGTCGTGACGTGTTCCGTCATGATGTGAAGCCGAAAATATCTCCCAAAGCAAACGTTATTCATCTGTTCCAACCGGAAAACATGGATGATAATGTAGGAAAGGCCAATATGAAGATTAGCAGGCCTAACTGGTGGGTGACCGGAGGTAACGGATCGTTGCAGATCAGTCAGAACCACCTTTCGGATAACTGGTATAAGGGAGGTGAAAGTAACTTCTCCGGATTAGCGACTTTTCAGATTTTTGCCAACTATAATGATAATGAAAAAGTCCTGTTTGAGAATCAACTGGAAGCTAAAGTGGGTATGACCTCCACTCCGTCAGATGAATATCATAAATATCTTTTTAACACCGACCAATTCCGCTTATATAATAAATTAGGTTTGAGGGCTTTCAAGAATTGGTACTATACCATTTCTTCCGAGTTTAAGACACAGTTCTTCAACGGTTATAAAGCTAATAGTGAAGAATTGGTTTCGTCTTTCATGTCTCCGGCAGATTTGGCAGTCAGTGTCGGTATGGATTATAAATTGAGTAAGAAGAAATTTAATCTTTCCGTGTTTATGGCACCGTTGACTTATAACTTGCGTTATATAGGTGATTCTGAAGTGAATGAAACTAAGTTTGGCTTAGACAAAGGAAAATGCTCTAAAAACGACTTTGGTTCCCAGTTGCAATCCACATTGAACTGGACCATCATCTCTGCAGTAACTTTAGAGTCTCGTCTCAATTATCTGACCAACTATCATTGGGCACGTGTAGAATGGGAAAATACATTCAACTTCGTTTTGAACCGTTATCTTTCTACCAAGCTCTATATACATACCCGTTTTGACGATAGCTCGAAACCGACTGAAGGAGACAGCTTCTTCCAGTTGAAAGAATTGCTTAGCTTCGGTATCAATTATAAGTGGTAAGTAAATCGAAAGAATAGAAATCAGGCGCGGAAATTCCGCGCCTGATTTGTTTAGGGATGTTGTATAAAATATGGGTGGTAGAATAGAACCAATGTGATAGCGGATTTTTCACGTCCAAGATAGTCTTAACTGTATATTTCTATTTGTATGTAAAAAAAGAATGCGTTTTTTCTTGTTTACTATTTATAATTTTATCTATCTTTGTCACCGAATTCAATCCATTGCCTAAGGGGTATGGAAAAATGAGGGGTAAAAATACATGATCATTAAGAAAAATGACGATCGAAATCTTCTGCCAACAGATGTGATTGGCAGCAGCGTAGCGCGCTCAAAACGTTGGTTGGTGGCAATCGTACGTATTTGTCACGAGAAAAAAACGGGTGAGCGGCTTACGAAAATGGGGATCGAAAATTTCCTTCCAATTCAACAAGAAGTTCATCAATGGAGCGACCGCCGTAAAATTGTCGACCGGGTACTGCTTCCGATGATGATTTTCGTTCACGTTGATCTGCAAGAACAAAAAGAAGTCCTGACTTTATCTTCTATCAGCCGTTACATGGTATTACGTGGGGAGAGTACTCCGGCTGTTATTCCTGATCAACAAATGTTGCGATTTAAGTTTATGCTCGACTACTCGGATGAGACGATTAGCATGAGTACATCGCCATTGGCTCCGGGAGAGAAAATACGGGTAATCAAGGGACCATTGGCAGGATTGGAAGGGGAATTAGTACATGTGAATGGGAAATCGAAAGTTGCTGTTCGATTGACAATGTTAGGGTGTGCATGTGTAGATATACCGGCTGGGTGTGTAGAGCCGGTATCTGAAAATGGGGATTTACGTGATTGAGTAATCAATCTATTTTATAGGGGTATGGGGATTTTACTGCAAAAATGTAATGAAAGTCTGTAAAATAGCAGGCAGTCTATCTGACATCGGTAACCAAACAGTGGATATATTTATCGATGACCTCTCTCAAAAATAAAAATCCATAAAGTATTATGAATTATATCTTTACAAAAGATATAGTGTAGAAATGTATGTACGTATCGAAAGATGAAGGGATTCTCTGTTGGGCTACACCAACATGGAAATCGTAGTCATAGTCCTTGTACTGATCATAATCAATCAGATAAATCAAATTTCGAAATATTATTTTATTCATTTATACTATAATGGAAAAAACATTGAAGGACATAGTGCAATATGTCCGCAAAAATTATTTCAGTTATTGGGTTATTTTAGGTATTGACACGGCAATTTCTGTATCATGTTCGTTGGTCGCTTATGCGGTAATTCATTATATGGCGCATGTTCCAATGACCGACTGGATGCTCTGTAAATTTGCTTGCGTTTCTTTGGTGGCAAGTGTTGCGGGCTCTTTATTATTCCATACTTATCGTAATACAATTCGTTTCTCACAGGCACGTGAACTTTGGCGTATCATGTGTGCCGTTTTATTTAAAATTGCCTGTTTGGTCATTATTTCTTTTGGAGTTATATATGAGACCCAATTGCCATATAATTATAAAATATCCTATCTTCTATTTGATGGTTTATTGACTTTAGTGATCTTGACGACCTTCCGTGTATCATTGATAATCGTCTATGATTTTTTATTGGATTGGGTGAATAAAAAGAACACACGTATTCTTATTTATGGTACTAATGAAGAGAGTGTAGCCTTGAAGTTACGTCTTAGGGATAGTGCACATTATAAAGTAGCCGGTTTTTATGTATATGGTAAAAATAACAGCCGACGCCGATTGGCAGATCTTCCCGTTTATTACTTTGAAAATGAATCGGATGTTGATTATATCATGCGGAAGCGCGGAATTAAGGGGATTCTGTTTGCCCGTTATGAAGATACCCGCCTGGAAGAAAAACGACTTCTGGAATATTGTAAAAACAATGAACTTAAAACATTGATAGCTCCTACTATCAGTGAAGCGGATTCTGATGGAAACTTTCATCAGTGGGTACGTCCTATTAAGATTGAGGATTTGTTGGGCCGTGCCGAAATTAATATCAACCTTCGTCAGGTTGCAGAAGAATTCAGGGGAAAAGTGGTGTTGGTGACTGGTGCGGCAGGCAGTATTGGTAGTGAACTTTGCCGTCAATTAGTGCAGATGGGAATTCAGAAACTTATCATGTTCGACTCTGCAGAAACACCTTTGCATAATGTCCGTCTTGAGTTTGAGAAAAAATATCCAAATATAGATTTTGTTCCGGTGATTGGTGATGTGCGTGTGAAGGAACGCGTTCGTATGGTATTCGAATTGTATCATCCTCAAATCGTCTTTCATGCCGCCGCTTATAAACATGTACCATTGATGGAAGAAAATCCTTGTGAGGCTGTACTTGTCAATGTGACCGGTTCTCGTCAGGTGGCTGATATGGCTGTGGAATATGGTGCTGAAAAGATGATTATGGTGTCTACGGATAAAGCTGTAAATCCTACTAATGTAATGGGCTGTTCCAAACGTTTGGCAGAAATCTATGTTCAAAGTCTGGGATGCGCTATCCGTGAAGGAAAAGTGAAAGGTCATACAAAATTTATCACCACCCGCTTTGGTAATGTATTGGGTAGTAACGGTTCTGTCATTCCTCGTTTTAAAGAACAGATAGAGAATGGTGGGCCGGTGACTGTTACTCACCCTGATATTATTCGTTTCTTCATGACCATTCCCGAAGCTTGCCGTTTGGTAATGGAGGCCGCCACAATGGGTGAGGGCAATGAGATCTTTGTTTTTGAGATGGGAAAAGCAGTCAAGATCGTTGATCTAGCGACTCGTATGATCGAATTGGCTGGCTATCGTCCGGGTGAAGACATCAAAATAGAATTCACGGGATTACGTCCGGGTGAGAAGCTTTATGAAGAGGTATTGAGCGATAAAGAAAATACGATCCCAACAGAGAATAAGAAAATCATGATCGCCAAAGTTCGTCGGTATGAATATGCTGATATTCTTGATACTTATGCAGAGTTTGAAAGGTTGTCGCGTGCGGTAAAGATCATGGATACCGTGCGGTTGATGAAGAAAATAGTTCCGGAGTTCAAATCAAAAAATTCTCCGCGATTTGAAGTACTGGATAAAGAATAAATAGGGAATAATCAACAAAAGATTCTATAAATAAATTATCATTTAATATGAATAAATCATTGCGCACGCATTTGAATGTACGAAGCTTGTATGGAAGTTTGTTTTCCTGTCTGATAGCGGTATTTCTGTTTGCTTCCTGCCAGTCCTATAAGAAAGTACCTTATTTGCAGGATGCGGGAGTTGTAAAGGACACCAATCAACAGGAAAATTTATATGATGCCAAGATAATGCCTAAAGACTTACTTACTATCGTAGTCTCATGTACTAGTCCGGAACTTGCAGTTCCGTTCAACTTGACGGTGGCAACTCCTGCTAATGCGGCTACTGCCAGCACCCAATTGACTACCCAGCCTGTCTTACAACCTTATCTGGTAGATAATGAAGGCAAGATCAATTTTCCTGTTCTGGGTGAATTGAAAGTGGGTGGATTGACGAAAAGAGAAGCTGAACAACTGATAATAGACAAACTGAAACCTTACATAAAGGAGACTCCGATAGTTACTGTCCGTATGGTAAACTATAAAATTTCTGTATTAGGTGAGGTTGCCCGTCCGGGTACATTTACTATCAACAATGAGAAAGTCAACTTGTTGGAAGCTCTTGCCATGGCCGGTGACATGACGGTCTGGGGAGTTCGTGACAATGTGAAACTGATTCGTGAGGGTGCTGATGGCAAACAGGAAATTGTAACATTGGATTTAAACAAGGCGGAGACAATTCTTTCTCCTTATTATTGGTTACAGCAGAATGATATAGTCTATGTGACTCCTAATAAAGCAAAAGCTCGTAACTCTGATATAGGTAACAGTACCAGCTTGTGGTTCTCCGCTACTTCTATTCTGGTATCATTGGCAAGTTTATTAGTAACAATCTTCAAATAGTAATATAGATATGATTGAGGAAAAAAGAGAGAACCGGGGTGAGCAACCGGAAGAGCAGGTGAATATTCAGGAAATCCTTTTCCGTTACCTGATCTATTGGCCTTGGTTTGTGGTTTCTGTAATAATCTGTATCGTCTGCGCATGGGGCTACCTGCGTCTGGCTACTCCTGTCTATAATATATCCGCTACAGTCTTGATCAAGGATGACAAGAAAGGCGGTGGTGCAAGCATGTCCTCCGAACTGGAAAAGATGGGACTGGACGGTTTCGTTTCCTCGTCGAACAATGTAGACAATGAAATCGAGGTGCTGAAATCAAAGTCTCTTGCCCGTGAAGTGGTCAACAATCTGGGACTGTTTGTGACTTATAAGGATGAAGATGAGTTTCCTAATAGGGAACTTTACCGTACCTCGCCCGTAGTGGTGAGCTTGACTCCACAGGAGGCGGAAAAACTGTCTGCACCAATGGAAGTGGAGATGACTTTATTTCCCAATGGTGGGATGGATGCGTTGATAACAGTGAAAGACAAAGAGTATCGGAAACAATTCGATAAATTACCTGCTGTTTTTCCGACCGATGAGGGGACGGTCGCCTTTTTTGAAAGCAAGGATACATTGACGACCAATCAGGCTAAGGAGGAAAGTAAAGAGCGTCATATAAAAGCTTTTATAAACCGGCCGATGTCTGTGGTCAAAGGATATATCCAGTCCTTGTCGATAGCCCCTACATCAAAAACTACTTCTGTAGCTGTTCTTTCGTTAAAGAACTCAAATACCCGGCGTGGCAAGGACTTCATCAACAAACTCCTTGAGATGTACAATATCAATGCCAATAATGACAAGAATGAGGTAGCCCAAAAAACCGCAGAATTCATCGACGAACGTATCGGCATTATTTCCAAGGAACTTGGAAGTACCGAACAAGACTTGGAGAACTTCAAGCGTAGTGCCGGAATTACAGATTTGAGCAGTGAGGCGCAAATAGCCTTAACCGGTAATGCTGAATATGAAAAGAAGCGTGTGGAAAACCAGACTCAAATCAATTTGGTGATGGATTTGCAACGCTATATGCAAGGTAATGAATATGAGGTCTTACCAAGTAATATTGGATTACAGGATGCGGCATCAGCTGGTGCAATAGACAGATATAATGAAATGTTGGTTGAAAGAAAGCGTTTGCTCCGTACATCAACCGAGAATAATCCGACGATCATAAATTTGGATACTAGTATCCGTGCGATGCGGAGCAATGTACAGGCTACGCTGGATGCTACATTGAAAGGATTGCAGATAACCAAAGAAGGCCTTGCCCGTGAGGCGAACCGCTATTCCCGTCGCATTAATGACGCTCCGACCCAGGAACGTCAGTTCGTAAGTATCGCCCGGCAGCAGGAAATTAAGGTCGGCCTTTATTTGATGTTACTTCAAAAACGTGAAGAGAATGCCATCACTTTGGCAGCTACAGCAAATAATGCCAAGATTATTGATGAAGCGTTAGCGGACGACAATCCGGTTTCTCCTAAGAGGATGATGGTCTATCTTGCCGCCTTGGTGTTAGGAGTAGGATTTCCGGTAGGTATTATTTATCTGATTGGATTGACCAAATTCAAGATTGAGGGCCGTGCTGATGTTGAAAAACTAACTTCTCTTCCTGTTATTGGCGATATCCCGTTGGCGGATGAAAAGTCCGGTTCTATAGCTGTATTTGAGAATCATAATAACCTGATGAGTGAGACATTCCGTAATGTACGTACCAATCTTCAGTTTATGCTTGAAAATGGCAAGAATGTGATTCTGGTGACATCTACCATCAGTGGTGAAGGTAAGTCTTTCGTATCATCCAATTTGGCCATCAGTCTTTCTTTATTAGGTAAAAAAGTTGTGATAGTTGGTCTTGACATTCGCAAGCCTGGCTTGAATAAGGTTTTTAATATTTCCCAAAAGGAACATGGTATTACCCAGTTTCTGACCAATCCGACAAAAAATCTGATGGATTTGGTACAGCCTTCCAGTATAAACAAGAATCTGTTTATTCTTCCGGGCGGATCAGTTCCTCCCAATCCAACGGAATTATTGGCCCGTGACGGCTTGGAAAAAGCTATCGAAACGTTGAAGGCTAATTTTGACTATGTGATTCTGGATACTGCCCCCGTGGGTATGGTAACTGATACCTTGCTGATAGGGCGTACTGCTGATTTGTCGGTATACGTATGCCGTGCCGATTATACCCGTAAGGCAGAGTTTACTTTGATTAATGAGCTTTCTGAAAACAACAAATTGCCTAACCTCTGTATCGCCATTAACGGCTTGGATCTTCAGAAAAAGAAGTACGGCTATTATTATGGTTATGGTAAATACGGCAAGTATTATGGCTATGGCAAGCGTTACGGTTATGGCTATGGTTATGGAGAGCAGCATACAAGTCGGGAGGGTAAATAAACTGCTATTGATAAAACCAAATCAAACATAATATGCGTGATTTCAAAGAGATTCGGGTCGCAGTAGCCGGAACTGGCTATGTGGGACTGAGCATAGCGACACTGCTATCACAACATCATCATGTAACTGCCGTGGATGTAATCCCGGAAAAGGTGGAGAAACTGAACAACAAGGTTTCCCCTATCCAGGATGATTATATCGAGAAGTATCTGGCTGAAAAGCCGCTTGATCTTGTTGCCACTTTGGACGGGAGGTCAGCCTATGCTGACGCCGACTTTGTGGTAATAGCCGCTCCTACAAACTACGACCCTGTGAAGAATTACTTCGATACGAGTCGTGTGGAGGAAGTTATCGATCTTGTGCTTGAAGTGAATCCCGATGCCGTAATGGTCATCAAATCGACAATTCCGGTGGGCTATACCCGTAACCTTTATGTAAAATATGCCCAGAAGGGAGTAAAGAAGTTCAACCTGCTGTTCTCACCGGAGTTCCTTCGTGAAAGCAAGGCCCTTTATGACAATCTCTATCCGAGCCGTATCATCGTAGGTTATCCGAAGATCATCGACCGTCCGGAGTTTGCGGAAGAAAATGAGGCGATCCGTTCCGTCACGGATGTCACTATGTTGGAGGAAGCAGCTAAAATATTTGCCGCCCTTTTGCAGGAAGGGGCTATCAAGGAAAATATTGATACACTCTTCATGGGTATGAAAGAGGCTGAAGCAGTCAAGCTCTTCGCCAACACCTACCTGGCTCTCCGTGTCAGCTATTTCAATGAACTTGACACATACGCTGAAATGAAAGGATTGGATAGTAAAGCCATCATTGAGGGCGTAGGTCTTGATCCCCGTATCGGGACACATTATAACAATCCCTCATTCGGTTATGGCGGTTATTGCCTGCCGAAAGATACCAAGCAACTCCTTGCCAACTATCAGGATGTACCCCAGAATATGATAACTGCTATTGTAGAGAGTAATCGTACTCGAAAAGATTATATAGCCGATTCCATTCTTCGCAAGGCAGGGTGGTACGATTATAATTCACACAATCAGTACGATGGTCAAAAGGAGTCTGTCACTATAGGAGTGTATCGTTTGACCATGAAGGCTAATTCGGATAATTTTCGACAGAGCGCTATTCAGGGTATTATGAAGCGTATAAAGGCTAAAGGGGCAGAAGTCATTATCTACGAACCTACACTTAGTAACGGGGAAAACTTCTTTGGTTCCAAAGTCGTTAATGATCTTACTCGTTTTAAAGAATTAAGCAAGGCCATTATTGCTAATCGTTTTGATGAGTGTTTAAGTGATGTAGAAAAGAAAGTGTATACACGCGATATTTTCGGTAGAGATTAAAATAGTTTTTTCAATCAAAATTTATTTGGCTGCTCCTTTTTAATATATTTTGTCAGTACTCAAATTTGACCTTAGATTAAAAGAAACATTTTTGTTGCAAGTTTAAAATATGTAAGCAATGTAATGTGTTGGATTTTATTTTAAGTACAAATTTGAAGTGGGGTTTGTGAAGAATCTTTTCAAGCATTTGGAGACTCAACACTATATCCAAAGGATATTTAATGGGGGGTGTGTCTTTGCTAACATGAACTTATAATTTTTTTTAGCTGCAAGCTAATATTAAAACGTATTAATTAACAAGGGTCGATTTAGAAGCTTTTAAAGTTTCAAAGCTAAGAGGAAACTCTAATTTGAGCGCTTACGATTGAGTAAGTCGACCATATAAAAATAGTAATCAAACGATGTCAGATTATTCAGCTAGAAATAAGAGATTGGCAAAGAATACGATAGTGTTGTACTTTCGTATGTTTTTTATAATGGCACTACAACTTTATACATCTCGTCTTGTATTACAGGCATTAGGTATAGAAAATTACGGTATCTATAATGTCGTTGGAGGTGTGATGGCAATGTTGAATTTTGTTAATATGTCGCTTTCCAATGCTAATTCGAGGTTTGTTTCAGTGGAGATAGGCTCTGGTAATCTAGATAGTGTAAAGAAGCTATTCGGTTGCATTATGTCTATTCATTGCCTCTTTGGCGTTATCATACTTATTTTTGCAGAGACTGTAGGTTTGTGGTTTGTGATGACCCAACTTGTTATTCCTAGTGAACGGATGGTAGCAGCAATATGGGTTTATCAAAGTGCAGTACTTTCATCTATAATTACCATTATCAGTTCGCCATATAATGGTCTTATTATTGCTCATGAGAAGATGTCTGCTTTTGCTGTCATATCCATTTTCGATGCAGTGGCAAAGTTTGGAATAGCTATCTTGCTTTTTTATTCGTTAATTGATCGGTTGATATTGTATGCTGTTCTTCATGTTCTGATTCAGTTGATTGTTTGTTTGATTTATGCCGTTTATTGCAAAAAGAAATTTGAAGAAAGTAACTATCATTTTATATGGAACAAGAAAGTTTCGTTGAGTGTTTTGTCTTTTGCGGGTTGGACTCTTACAGGAAATATAGCAGTAATGGGGTATACTCAAGGTTTGAATATTTTACTGAATATTTTCTTTGGTGCGATAGTCAATGCAGCCCGAGGAGTGTCTGTGCAGGTACAGACTGCTGCAAGAATGTTCTTTGTAGGATTTCAAACGGCTATCAATCCCCAAATTTACAAGTCATATGCCCAAAAGGATTTTGATAGAATGCACGCTCTTGTGTTTATGTCAAGTCGGTTCTCGTTCTTCTTGATGCTAGTGGTTACTATTCCTCTGTGCATGCACACTCAGTACATTCTTGAATTGTGGTTAGGGGATGTGCCTGAATATACGGCAGCTTTTGTACGAATTATGCTGATTGTGGGTCTCATTAATACTCTCCAGAATCCAACAATGACAGCACTTCATGCCACAGGCAATATTAAAAAGGTACAGATAGTCGAGAGTTCACTTCTTTTGTCTGTAGTTCCTGTTGCTTATTTCTGTTTGAAGTTCCTACATATTTTACCTGTTATGGTATTTGTTGTGTATTTTATTATAGAGTTTGTTGCGCAGTTCGTAAGGGTATATATGATATATCCTATGATAAAGTTGAGAATGAAAGATTACTTTATTAAAGTAATGTGGCCAATCTCTGTAGTTACAACTTTAGCTGTGTTAGTATGTTGGATATCAAGTAGAGTGATAGTTGTATCTGATTTTTGGATGTTGCTTGTTGCAATTGCAGTATATGTATTGATAATAGGAGTATGTGTATTTTTCTTTGGCTTGCAGAAAATAGAAAGACAATATGCTATTAAATTAGTACATGAGAAGGTAATGAAAATTTGTTAGTTTTAATTAGATGATATTTTGATACAATCAGTCATTAATAAACCTTTCATAAATAAGGTTTTAATGTTATTTCTAGTATGTTATGCACCTCTTTCCCGAAAGGGTATGCAAGGAGCAGTATGTATCTGATTGTGATGTCTATAGCTAATGGAAAATCAAGTAAGATTTATCATATTCTGAGTGCAGCTGATTTATTGAAGTATCGAGTTTTTATACCTGGTCAGGATTATTCTCCTACATCAGCATCTACTGTCATGGATGCTATTTTATCTTTTGATGCTGTTAAGGAGAAGGCTTTTGCTGCAAGGTATTACCAAAGTTATTCAAATATGATGCTTCAGGTTCTCAATCAATTAAAAAAATAACGATGATTTCCGCTTGTATAAATATACAAAGCAACTGTAAGTCATGGCTTCGCAAAGCATCTATGATGATTCTTGCGTTGTTGCCGATACTGGCTTGGTATAAGATTCCATTTCCAGTTGGTTTGGGGTACACTTTAATATTGTTTTTGTCAACATATATTATAGTCAGAAACAATTTTAAAATTAATGTGGTTCCTATTATATTCTGGCTTTTGTTTGTGTATATTTGTCTGATATGGATATATCATCACCATTTTGAATTATGGACTCTGATTCCTCCGGGTGGATGGCTTTTCTTTTTATTCTTTCTTGCCCTTATAGGAGGTGTACTATCTTTTGATTTTCAGTTGCTTAAGAGATATATGCGATGGGTGGTTCTGATTTCGGCTGCTTTGTTTTGGGTGCAGTTTTCTTTGAAATTAGCCACAGGTTCTCATGTATTTTGTTTTGTACCAAATCTCACAGGTGCATTTACTTATGAGGGGATGTCGTATGCAGAACTTGTTGCCCATCAGATGTCAGGTCCGCGTCCATGTTCGATATTCCTTGAACCATCATATATGGCTTATTACTATGTGAGCTATCTGGCTTTGATATGGTTTGAAACTAATAAACAGGAAAAGTGGTTGAATAAGGAGGGCATTCTTATCATCTTCTCTCTCGTAGCTTTGAAGTCTGGTTCCGGAATGGTCGGACTGGTGATTCTTTTTGCTGTGAAAATGTTCAGCATATTTTGGAATGCGAATATTATTAGACGTTTTATAATGATTATGCTGTTCGTTCCATTAATTATTGCTTTAATATATATGTATGTTGGAAGTGAAATGGGACAAGAGATGCTTTTACGAACTGAAGAATTCTCTACTGAAGGAGCGAGTGGTTTTACTCGAGTTGTCGGAGGTTATTTAATGTTTGATCAGCTAACCTTTGATGAACAGATTATTGGTATTCCTGATGCACGAAACAGATTTGGAATAGAGATGTATGACGGAAATTTCATTTTTTACGCTAATGGTGTACAAACTATTCTACTATCTCTTGGTTATATTGGTGCTTTGCTATACGGTCTTTTTTATATAATACTTTTTCGTAATACGAATCTTGTATCGAGGATGTGTATAATTATCTTGTTCGTAATGGGACTTTTAGAGTCAAACTATCTTAATCCGTATATGATGCTATTGACGATTATTCCTTGTGCAGATTATCATTTCACTAGAAATAGGCTAAGAGTCTAAATATGAAAATACTTTATTATTCTCGTACGTGCTTTGGTGATTGTGATTTTCCACTGATAAAAGCACTTATAGCACAAGGTCATGATGTGACTGTGTTATATTCTATGACCCCCCGCTCTTTAAAATCTACAGTGTTCAATATTAATCAGATTATTCCTAAAAGAGGCATATTCCCGTTAACAGCTTATTCTGAGCTGAAAATATTTTCTTCTTATGTCCCTATTGAGAATATTTACATAGCAAACGACCCAGTAGGCCGCTTTGGTTGGAGTAGTTTTATGGTAGCAATGAATGTTTTGTCCTTTTTTAAAAAGGGTAACTATGATATAATTCAATATATTGAAACACCATCATTATTCCATTTTGTGCCATTGTGGTTCTTTAGAAATAAATTAGTCGTTACAATTCATGACGGAAAGCCTCATACAGGGGAAGGTGATAGGAAAGAGGATATTCGTCGTTCGATTATAAAGTGGTATGTCAAGAAGTTTATTGTTCTCAATAAAGCCGAAGTGGATGTATTCTCAAAAGGATACAATGTGCCTAAAGATAGAATATTCACATCGCATTTAGGATATTATGATATGCTTCGTATGTATGGAGATGTAAATAAGAAAAAGGAGAATTATGTACTTTTCTTTGGACGTATTTCTCCATATAAGGGGGTAGAATATCTTTTTCGGGCGATGGAGAGGGTGCATAAAGTCCATCCTAATGTAAAAGTCATTGTTGCAGGTAGTGGAGAAATGTATTTCGATGCTTCAGAGTATGAGAAATATGATTATGTAAAGATTCTTAATCGATTTATAGAGCTTGATGAACTTTCTGATCTAATCCGTGGTGCATTATTTACAGTGTGTCCTTATACTGATGCAACACAGAGTGGAGTAGTATATTCATCATTTGCCCTGAATACTCCTGTAATTGCTACCAATGTAGGTGGGTTACCTGAGATGATTGATGATGGTAAGACAGGAATAATTGTTCCTCCTAAGGATGTAGATGCTCTTGCCAATGCAATACAATCATATCTTGATAATCCTGTTTTTCTTCAGCAGATGAGTGAGAATATAGCTGAGAGTGCAAGATTAGGAAAAGGTTCATGGAATGTAATTGCTAAAGAATATGTTGAAATATATAATAAATAGAGTCAGATGAAGAATAAAGTTTTGGTAATTGGTGCAGACCACCATAATACTCTTGGTATAGTTGAGAGTCTCGGCCAAAAAGGGCTCAATTCTTATGTGCTTATAGTTGGCGAAAATATAAACAGCTTTGTACTTAAAAGTAGGTACGTAATAGAAGGTTGGGTATGCTCATCACCAGAACAAGTGGTTGATGAAATGCTAAAACATTTTTCTGATACAAAAAACAAGGTGATAGTGTATTCATCGTATGATAACGTATCTTCTGTGCTTGATTCTTCTGTTCAACGGCTAAGTCCCTTTTTTATACTTCCAGTAACAAATATGCCAGGAAGTTTGGAACGTAAAATGAGTAAAGAATATATGTCTGATCTTGCAAGAGAGGTTGGGCTTGATGTTCCTCGTACGTGGATGGTATCTGATAGGAAAGTGCCTGCAGATATTGAGTTTCCATGTATAACCAAAGCTATTTCAAGTGTGGAGGGAAGCAAAAAAAATATTAAAATTTGTAAGAAAAGAGAAGAATTGGAGGAATTTTTAGCGAATTCTGAGCATTGTCCGATTATACAGATTCAAAAGTTTATAATAAAGGATTTTGAATTTCAGTTTTTAGGTTGCTCAATGGATAATGGAAAACATATAATTATCTCAGGGCGTACACATATTGATCGTCCTAACGGAATAGATAATACTTTCTTTTTGAAATTTGATCAGGTTGAACCGGAGTTCTTAGATACACTTAGTAAGGCTAAAGAGTTTATTAAAAGGGTTGGTTATTCAGGAACCTTCAGCATTGAGTTTTTGAAAGAAAAGTCAACGGGTAAGAACTATTTTACAGAAACAAATTTCAGAAATGATGGAAATGCAATTTGTCAAACATCGGCTGGTATGAATATTCCATATATTTACTATTTGTATTATTCTGGAGGTGATTGGCAAAAAGAGTTGTCGGTGTCCACTGTTAGTACTACTTATTTAATGCCGGAAATATATTATTTTAAGTGCATGCTGAAACGTGAGTTCTCATTGAAAGAGTGGTGGCGAAATTATCGACGTACAACATGCTTTATTACCTACTTTAAAGAAGACCAAAAGCCATTTTGGCATAGTTTATTTAGAGAACTCAAAACAACACTTAGGAATCGATTGTAAATTCTATTATTTATGAATGCATTGCGGAAATTGTATAAAGAGCTGACTTCTCTTCATTGGGAAATCGGTTTCTTGGATAATACTTTTGAAGGTATTGTTAGAGGTGATAAACTTAAACTAACTCTTGTAACTCATAATTTCCCCAATTCTTGGTTTGCCGATCCGTTTATTCTTGATGTAACTGATGATACTATCATAGTATTGGTGGAGGAAGTGACGAAGAAGATTTCTAAGGGAAGAATCTCGAAGTTAGTGATTGACAGGAGGAACAATTACGTTATAGAGAAGAAAGTGATATTGGAACGTCCAGGACATCTGAGTTTTCCTATTATATATCGTAAAGATGATAAAATATATGTTTATCCAGAAAACAGTGAAGATGGTGTACTTAATATCTACGAGTATAATCCTATAAATGACGACATGACATTGATTCATGAATTGTCTGACAAACCATTAACAGATGCTGTATTTACAGATTTGTTTGGGAAACCTCAATTATTTACAACACAAGCCGAGTATGCAAATGGCTTTCAGCTTGACCAATATGAGTGGAGTGACACGAAGCAACAGTTTGTATATGTGACGAGTAGCATTTTTCCAGAGCGTATTGCTCGAATGGCTGGATATTTTTTCAAAGTTAATGGAAAGGTGTATCGTCCTGCACAAGAGAGTAATACTAATTATGGTCATGCTATCTCTTTGCAAGAAACCTCTTTTGTTGATGGAAAATGGGTCTTTAGGGAAGTTAGAAGAATGACATCACCTCATTTCGAATTGAGTCAGTCATTTCATACTTTGAATTCTTACAAAGGAGTGATTGTTGTTGACGTACTTGGTAAACGTTATCCGTTAGCGAGTAAAATGGTGAATGTGGCTGCTGTTTTAGCGAAGAGGATTTTAAAAAACTAAATTGCTATGAAATTTGAACACTATAAAATTAGAAACGGGAGCGAAATAGATATTCCTATTCCCACAAGTTACAGAGACTGTCTTGAACTCCTGAAAAGTGATTATTTTAGGATTTATGGACGAGTCGATAGTCTTGGGGTAATATGGTTAAAGTCATTTCGTGATAGGGCACTTAAACATTTGTTTTGGTTGAGATTTGCAAGTTATCGTGGCTGTTTCTATCCTATATGTAAATTGCGTCATGAACATTATAAACTTAAGTATGATTGTCGTGTTCATGCCGGATCTAAGATCGGCTATGGTTTGTATTTAGGGCATGCAATGAGCATGTGTGTTAGTATTAGGTGTATTATTGGAAATAATGTTAATTTGTCTCAGATGAGTAATATAGGTACAAATGAGGGTAATCAAGCAATTATTGGAAATAATGTATATATAGGCCCTATGACTTGTTTGATAGAAGGTGTACATATTGGCGAGAACTCATTGATTGGTGCAGGTTCAATAGTAACGAAAGATGTTTATTCGAATAGTACTGCCGTAGGAAATCCTTGTAGAGTAATTGGAGAGAATAAACATCCTGAGTACATTCAAAATCGATGGTTGATTAAAAGATAAAAAATGGGGGTATAAAGACGCATTTACCTTTTTGGTTGTTGAAATATTTTAACTGTTATTGCTGTGATATATATAGGTAATGTCACTATTTATGAGTATGTGAATATTGGAACAAACAGCAGTAAATCAGCAATCATTGGAGATTATGCAATCATAAATTCTCGTGTGTGTATTGTAGAGCCAGTAAATATTGGAACTGATGCGGTGATTGTGGCAGGATCTGTGGTTACCAAAGATATTGAGCTTTTTGTGATTGTCGGGGGTAGTCCTGCAAAGAAAATAGAAACAAAGTAATAATGAAAATAGTAGAACTCATAACATTCTTAGCCGGTGGAGGTGCAGAACGCTTTGTTGTCGATTTAAGTAATCAGTTAGCTAAAGAAAACGAAACATATCTTGTTACTATTCTGGATGATAAGAAGGAAACGGAAGTTAGGAATTTTTTTAGATCGGAGATTTCTGATAGTGTACATTATGTGAATTTAGGGCTTCCGAATGGCCTCAAGTTGTCTAGTCAGTGGAGGGTATATACTGCTCTCAAAGCATTCAATCCTGATGTGATTCATGTACATATGATTCCTACCCTTAAATATAGTGCATTGGCTATAGGATTGCTTTCTTTTTCGAAGAAAGTGTATTTTTCCGTACATAGTGATTTGCATAATGGTTACGATAAGGGACTGCTGAGGTTGTATTGCAATATTTTGGGAAGATTGGGCCGTTTTAAATTGTCTTGTCTCTCAGAAAAGAACTATGCTGATTTTAAGGCATTTTATTCGCGCACCCCTATACGTTGTATAACTAATGGACGAGCTCCAATAGTTTCTACAGATTTATTTGGAGCGGTAAGCAATGAGATGAATCTGCTTAAAAACAACGCTTCCTCCCTCTTACTGATTCATGTTGCGAGATGTCATCCGGTAAAAAATCAGAAGCTTCTGATTGAATCAGTGAACATACTGGTACAAGAGGGTTACAACATTGATCTGATTGTCGTGGGTGCAGGATTTAATACTCCGGAAGGACAGTCGATAGTATCAATGGCGTGTAATAGGATCCACTTTGTCGGGCCTCGAAAAAATGTGGCTGATTATATGCTAAATGCCGGTATTTTTTGCCTATCCTCAAATTTTGAAGGAATGCCAATCACACTTCTTGAAGCAAGTCTTGCGGGACTTCCAGTTGTGAGTACTCCGGTGTGCGGAGCTGTGGATTTGATTAAAGATGGTGTAAATGGCTTTCTCAGTAAATCTCATAGTTTGGAAGATTACAAGAATGCTTTAATAAAAGCCATTGATAATTATGATTCAATTAAGGAAAATGCAATGAGCATGAAGGACAACAGTCCTTATACAATTGCTGAGTGTGCAAGAAAATATGTGGAATACTTTAATGAATAAACAGTATGTCTGAATCAAGGATATTTGAGAAAGTTCTGTTTGTGGGAATGGATTACAAAATCCCCAAAGGAGGTATTGCTAGTGTACTCAATACTTATTCTACTTTTATTCATCCTTTCAAGTTTGTCAGGACTGCTGCAGGTGAATTGAACAATGTGCAGAAAGTATGGTATGCTGTCAGTGGATATTTGTTGCTCATTTGGAAACTTTTCACTGATCGAAGAATTGAGATTGTACATATTCATTCTGCTTCCGGTACTAGCTTTTGGCGAAAGAACTATGCAATAAAGATTGCAAAGATGATGGGGAAAAAAGTAGTTTTTCATTGTCACGGAGGTGGCTTTAAAGAATTCAGACTCTCGAATATTAAAAAAGTGGATGCTATCTTAGCAAAAGTAGATTGTGTCGTGTGCCTTTCCGGTGAATGGAATAATTATTTCCAGAGTATCGGATGTAGGCATATTGTGACTATCAAAAATGTGATAAGAGAACCAAATATTGAGAATGTTGAAAAGAATGGAGTTGTACATTTTCTATTCCTTGGACTAATTTGTGATAACAAAGGTATTTTCAATGTTTTGAAGGCGATAGGAGATCATAAGCAGGAACTTCAAAATAGGATAGTTTTGCATATAGGGGGGAACGGGGAGACAGATAGACTTCTTTCAATTATCAAAGAGCTGGGAATAGAAACATTAGTAAGATTTGAGGGGTGGGTTGATAAAGAGAAGAAACAATATTTATTGAATTTGGCGGATGTTTACATTCTTCCTTCATTTATTGAAGGTGTGCCTATTTCCATTCTTGAGGCTGAATCATATCATAAACCTGTCATAACCACTAATGTAGGAGGGATTCCTTCTATTGTGCAAGATCGTGTGAGTGGGGTGTTTGTCACTCCCGGAAATGATAAAGAGATATATCTGGCTATGAAAATGATGGCTGAAAGTGAAGAGCTTAGGCAGAAGTATGGTGAAGCTAGTTACAGAATAAGTCGGGACTATCAGCCTGAGGCTATAAAAAAAGAATTAATAGGGTGCTATGATAAAATTTTAAAAACGAGTAGTATAAGATAGGATGAGTTGCGCTAATCTCTTGATTGGATGTACAACAGATTTACGATTATAGTATAAAGACTGTCATTACAAAAGACTTATTGAAAGATATCAATATTTTATAATATACTGTTATGAAGAAGAAAGTCATTCTTGCAGTTGTAGCTTTGTTTTGTAAACTTCATTTGTTGAAGCCTATACAAGTGGCTCGGTTGAAGTACTTCTACAAGTTTCATAAGATGCCGAATTATGAGCATCCTACCGATATTAACGAAAAGATTAATTGGAACAAGTTTTATGGTGATACTAGCCGATGGGCTGACTTAGCTGATAAATATAAGGTTAGAGAATATGTGCAGTCTTTAGGACTTGGAGATACATTGGTAAAACTTTATGGTCGATGGGACAAGGCAAGTGATATAGATTGGGACAGGCTTCCCAATCAGTTCGTCTTAAAAGTGAATAACGGTTGTGGTGATATTCTTATATGTCGTGATAAAGATAAGCTTGATAAAGCTACTGTTATAGATACTTATGATAGACTTGTATCAATTAAATATGGTGATGTTACGGGTGAACCTCATTATGCCAGAATTCAGCCTTGTGTCATAGCAGAGGAGCTTCTTGATATTAATAAACAGTCTATCAATACCTCTTCGCTAATTGATTATAAGGTTTGGTGTCTCAATGGTAAACCATATTGTATATGGTGTGCTTGGAACAGAGGAAAGGAAGGGGCTGATACCGGAGTCTATGATTTGGATTGGAATTATCATCCGGAGTGGTCCGTATTTACGGAGCATTACAGACAAGGTAAAGAAATTCTTCCTAAACCAAAGTGTTTTGAACGTATGCTTGAAGTTGCATCTAAGTTATCTGAAGAGTTCCCTATACTTCGTGTTGACCTATACGAAGTAAATGAAAAAATATATTTTGGAGAACTTACTTTTACTTCACTCGGCGGATTTATGGATTATCTTACTTCAGAAATTCTTTTGGATATGGGAAGCAAAGTCAGAATAAATGAAATATCAGAAGAATATGTACATGTTAAGTGTTGAGAGTGTATTGAAAATCAAACATACACAATGCTTTTAGGTAGATATATAGATATGTTTTTTATAGGGAAAAAAATCAGACGAAATAGTTTATTGATGCAACAGGTATTTACATTTTTGCTTTTTGCAATAGTGTTGTTGTGTCTGTTTCCTTTGTATGCTATACAAAAGGGGGTAAAGCCATATTCAGATAATAAAGAAGTAAATAGGTATATTAAGGAGGTCTACGTAAGGAATGTTCCGGAAAATTTTGATTCGCAAAAAATAACAATTTGTTTTGGACTAAAGTCTAAGAAAACTGGACGTTATTATAATTATATCAGAATAGGTGATGAAAGCAAGGGACCTTCAGGTTATGTGGAAATTTTATCTCATCTTTACGATACTTATCAGGAGGCAATATCGGCTTCCAAAACTTATAAAGGTATTATTGAAAGCAAGGTTGGACTGTTAAAGTGTGATTTTTCTCAAGTACCTGACGCTTATTCAAAGTCGTTTGTTTGTAATTATTATGATATCACAAATATTGATAATTCTCCTGATATAAAGCAATATATGCGGAAGAATAGAATGCTGATTGAGACGACAAAAGTTAAAACTAAGGCTTTGAAGAAAGCTATCAATGGTAAAAATACATATCAGTGTGAAGATCAGTTTGCGGATTTGTCAGAAGTGGTTATATATCGGAATGGTAGAAGAGTGAAGCCCGAGAATTATACTCTTTTCAAACAAGGGAAAGTGCAATTTAATGATTGCGAAAAAGTAGTACAAGGACAAGTGTTTTTTGAGTATGACCGTAATGTAAAGCATTATAAGCCATATTCCAATGACTTGTCTTGTGACGTTTCGGAATTTCAAGATGTCCATAATGGTTCTGAAGGGATGATGTATTCGTTTGTACCAGACCCAACAGGAGAAAAACGCAATGTGTTGATGATAAACTGCAAAAGTTTACTCAAAGAAGCCTCAAATATGAGACAGCAGTTTTCTTTGGCAAAGTATCCGTTAACTTATTTCAAAGATAGAATCAAGTTCTTTCTACCCGAAGATATGAAAGAAGCTATGTTGTCATACCCAAAAGCTATTACATGGTTTAGTATTCAAGGGTCATGGTGTAATTTTGGCTCATCTACAGGTCAGAAAACAGATATGTATTCTGGTTCTGCCAATTCTTTCGGGATATCAAAACCTGCTCCTGATTCAAAAGAACTCTATTTCCATTTACTTTGTCGGAGGAGACACTGTGATGTCAATATTGGTCTTGAGAACTATGATGATTTGAATGACGAACTTTCATCTTTTCTAGTGAAGGCCGGTGAATGGATTACAATTGAACGAGAGTGGAAAGTGGGTAATCCGGGAATATGTAATCATACTATTATTGATTCCGAAGGTAGGCATGAGTTTTATGTAAATGCATATAATAGTGTATGTGATCCTGAGAATGAGCCGGAACGTTATGCAGACAGATACGCAGGAACAAATCCGTACAACGTCTGCTTTCCTTTTATTTGTAAATTATATACGAGTAAAGAATTGGCACAATATTGCATTGATATGATAGGGAGCTGTTATTTATATTATAAGGATTATGAATTGATAGAGGCTGAGAATGTGAATGCATTAAATAAAGAATAGATAAATGGTGACATATGGTAAAATTGAATAATATAGTAATTTTTGCCTGTAATGAAGGAGGGCATTTTGCTCAGCTGATGGCTTTGAAGGAGCTCTTTAGCAAGTACGATTCTGTTATACTCACCGATAATAAACGCGCAAATAAAGGAATACCGTCACTTAAAGATGTAAAAGCGATTGAGTTTGCGATGGCGTTTGCGGATAAACGTGATGAACTTACTAAGGATAAAGATCGTAAATTGACTCATGCGAGTTATCTGTCTGCCTATTGGAAGCTCTTCAAGCAGTGTCATGCGATATGGAAGAAGTATCGTCCGAAAGTGATTATCTCTACAGGAAGTAATATTGCAGTGCCACTTTGTTTTATTGCGAAGTTTTATGGTTCCCATTTTGTGTACATTGAGACTCGAGCCAAAGTGTATAACAAAACTATTTCAGGTAAGATCGTAGAACGCTTTGCAGACAAGGTTATAGTCCAGTGGCCCGAAATGGTTGATGTTTATAAGGGACATGCAGAGTATTATGGAACCTTAGTATAAGGAGGACAAGAATATGATTTTTGTAACAGTAGGAACACAGCCTAATGGTTTTCTTCGTTGTTTACAGGAAGTAGAGATGCTTATTGGGAAATATGGAATTACGGAAGAAATTGTAGCGCAGATCGGAAATACCGACTTCGAGACCAATAAGTTTACAACCATACGCTTTACCGGTGAAAATGAGTTCAAGAAATATATCAAGAATGCTTCTGTTGTGATTTCTCATGCAGGTAGTGGTGCTCTTTTTAACAGTATTAAAGCAGGCAAAAAAGTGATAGCCATGGCTCGTCTGCATGAATTCAATGAAATGGCCGATAATCATCAAATAGAACTCGTTAAGAAACTTAGCGATGGCGGATATATTATTGACGGAACTTATTCTCTTGTAGAAGCATGGCCAAAACTTGAGGGTTTTGTTCCCAGAAATAATGACTTCAAATGCGAGATAGTGCCAGTATTGGACAGGTGGATTTCTGCGTGGATGGAGCAAGAAGGACGACGGATAAGTAATTTATAGCGAGGAAACCAATGAGGTGGTTATTTTTTGCATAAGAATAAGAATTTAATTCAGTTCTATTTAGGAGTATAGGATATCAGTACTGGAAGAAATAATAGAATAACATAAAATAATTTATCAAATGAATATCCTCATTACCGGAGTCCACGGTTTCGTCGGCTCAAATTTAGTGAAAGCGCTTTCGCCTGAGAATACAATATATGGTCTGGACATTGTGGCTCCAGAGAAGGACGGTATAGTAAAGACTTTCTCATGGAATGATCTGGGTGGCATTGATTTGCCGCAGATTGATGCTGTTATCCATCTTGCTGGTAAGGCACATGACACTCGGAACAAGAGTGCGGCGGATGTGTATTTCAAGGTAAATACAGGTCTTACTCAGCGTATTTTTGACTGGTTTCTTGCCAGTAAGTCTGCAAAGAAATTTATATTCTTCTCTACAGTAAAGAGTGCTGCAGATAGGGTCGAAGGCGAGTTCCTTACAGAAGAATGCGTTCCCACTCCCGTAGGTCCTTATGGAGAGAGTAAAATTAAAGCGGAGGATTATATAATCGGGCATTTCGCACCTGAAGCTCTCAAACGTCCTTATCACAATTTTGATGATGGCGACTCTCTTGTAAAAGGGAAGAATGTGTACATTATACGCCCTTGTATGATTCACGGTCCTGGAAACAAGGGTAACCTCAATCTTCTTTATGGAGTAGTGAGCAAGGGGATTCCATGGCCTCTTGGTGCTTTTGAGAATCGCCGTTCGTTTACCAGTATTGGAAATCTTTGTGTAGTAATTGACGGATTTTTAACTAAGAATGTACCTTCGGGCATTTACCATATGGGAGACGATGAAGCTCTTTCAACTAATGAACTCATTCAGGTTATTTGTGAGGCTCTTGGTAAGAAAACTCATATATGGTGCATTCCGAAAGGTCTGATGAACGGAGTTGCAAAAGTGGGTGGGTGGTTTCATCTTCCGCTCAATCCTCTTCGGATGCAGAAGCTCACAGAAAACTATGTAGTGAGTAATGCCAAGATCAAGGCTGCTCTTGGCATTACGCGGATGCCGGTAAGAGCGAAGGATGGATTGATGGACACTATTAGAAGTTTTAAGCAGTAGAATGATTATGAATGCATACTTGACTTACGGAATTATTTTTGTGATTCTATTGGCATTAGAGTTATGCTATTTCAAGGTGGCTGACCACTTTAACATTATCGACAAACCCAACGAACGCTCATCGCACTCTACGATTGTATTGCGTGGCGGAGGTATAATCTTTTTAATTGGTATCTGGATTTGGAGCGCTTTCTTCGGATTTCAATATCCCTGGTTTCTGGCAGGCCTGACGCTTGTAGCAGGCATTAGCTTTGTAGATGACATCCATTCATTGCCGGACTCTGTAAGATTGGTTGCTCAGTTTGCAGCTGCCGCAATGGCATTCTATCAGCTCGGCATATTGCATTGGTCAATGTGGTGGATAATATTACTGGCACTAATAGTCTATGTCGGTGCCACGAATGTGATAAACTTCATGGATGGAATCAATGGTATCACAGCAGGCTACTCTTTGGCTGTATTGATACCGTTGGCACTGGTGAATATAAATGGTGTTTTTGTAGAACAGAGTTTGATCATATCAACGATTCTTGCTTCATTGGTGTTCTGTATTTTTAATTTCCGTCCGAAGGGTAAAGCGAAATGCTTTGCAGGGGATGTCGGCTCTATCGGCATTGCTTTTATCATACTGTTTCTGTTAGGTAATGTGATGATCGAGACAACGGATATTACTTGGCTGATATTCCTGTTGGTATATGGTGTGGATGGCTGTCTGACTATTGTACATCGTATTATGTTGCACGAGAACTTGGGCGAGGCACATCGTAAGCATGCTTATCAGATTATGGCTAATGAGTTGAAAGTGGGGCATGTAAAAGTTTCATTACTGTATACGGTTATGCAGTTAGTGATTTCTCTAGGATTTATCTATCTTTGTCCCGATACGATGTTTGCTCATTGGTTATATCTGGTGGGTGTATCAGTTGTATTGGCTATTGCTTACATATTGTTCATGAAAAAATACTATCGTTTACATGAAGAATATCTCATATCATTGAAACAATAACGATTATGGAATTTGATAAAGAATTTTTAGATAAGTTATTTGAGCAAGCTATGGAGAATCCACGTTTGCGTCAGAACTTCGACCTACGCACTTCACCTGCTGATACCAGTCAACGTATGCTAAACGCATTGTTGCCGGAAACTAAGGTGCCCATCCATCGACATGAAGATACTACCGAAACAGTAATCTGCCTGTGTGGTAAGTTGGACGAAGTAATTTATGAGGAAGTAGTTTCGTATGAGAAGGATACGGACGATTTTCAGAAGGGGGTGAGTGTACAAAATGTAGCTCGTAAGGTTGAGTATCGGGAAGTACAGCGTATCCATCTCAATCCTACAGAAGCCAAGTATGGTTGTCAGATACCTAAGGGTGCATGGCATACTGTAGAAGTGATTGAACCATCTGTCATCTTTGAGGCTAAAGATGGAGCTTATACTCGTTGAACGATGAAAAACAATGAATAAGAAGTACTGAAAGTGCTTTTTAATACGCTATGTTATAATTGAACATTTACAGTGAGATGAAAAAATGTAGGTCCCTAGATTCATGTGACAAACATGAATCCCTGCATTTCCAAAAAATACCAACTGTCTGTGAAGATCGTTGGTATTTTTTTATACAATAAGGCTGTGGTGGAAATCTATAAGAAGCTACTTTTGACAAGAAATTACTTGAGAATACTCTTTCACCGCATCAAAGCACGGACATCCTTTCATTGGATTCAAGTCCCGGTGTCCCACAATCAACGCTTTCGGAAACTGTCTTTTCAACTCCCTCAACAAAGCGAGCAAAGCTCCTTTTTGCTCTAATGTACGCGTATCTTTCGGTTTCCCGTTCGCATCCAGCCCTCCCTCATAACAAACACCAACCGAATGGGCATTATGATTACGGCAGTGTGCCCCGACCTTTTCTAACGCACGTCCCCGGTGGATCTCCCCATTACGAGTAATGTAAAAATGATAGCCAATATCACGGAAACCACGGTGCAAGATATGATCCTGTCGGCAAGCCTCCGCCGAAAGGGACTTTCCTTCCGGCGTGGCACTGCAATGAATGATAATTAATGTAATAGTCCGCATGGAGTTACATGCAACTTTGTATTCCGAACACACCTCCGATGGCGGTGGCTACAGTGATAACGATTTTGAGAACTAAGCTCCATACAGAGCGGGGAGATGATGATTTACTCATAATAACAGGTTTTAAATAAATTAATAATAGTTTTCTTTTACCACAGATCTACACAGACTCACACAGATAAATAATCGACTACTTTAGCAACTACCAATTCAATATAATCTGTGGAAATCCGTGTCCTCCGTGGTGAATCTTTTAGGCAGCCGGGTCGGGCGCTTCGCCGCCTCCGTCCGGTTTCGGGTCAGGGGTGTCACCCGAATCAGAACCTCCTCCGGCAGTTGTCGGTTTCTGATATTCCGCCTGCTGCTTCAACTGGCTGTCGAGTTTCAGATTATTGGCCGACAGATTACCGGTGGCACGGGCTTTCAAACGCATGCCGCTAATATTCTTCTCCAACGAAAACTCTTCCAGCGCATCGGCTGCCTTACTGCGAATACCCACACCAAAAATGGCAAGATCATCAATTTTCACACACTTGCCGTCTAGCAACAATTCCTTGATGCAATCCACCATATCCGAAAGCACACCTTTGATGACACCACCGGAATACGGTGAATTGTGCTTCGACATGTGTTCGGCAAGCTTTGCCAAATCAAACGTCTCGTCGCTTACTGCACGGGCGAACCACTTACCCGCATTCAAGCCTTTCTTCTGCTGGTTCTGATAAATTTTGTAACGAATCATAAAACAATAAATTAAAGGGTTAAACATATTGTCCGGGGATTCTTTTCCCTTTCGACGATACAAAAATACTACTCCGGATCTCCCGGAAATCAGCTGTGCACGGTTGTGTCTGGTAGCGGTCGGTTATTTGTCATTATAGTCGGTTATTCAATGGAAAAACGTTGGTTATATAGCCGTTTTTTGTTATTTTTGTAACAGTAAATCAGAAATATATCCATCATGAGTGAATTTAAAATACGTGCTTACGGGCGCATGGAACTGGCGCAACTCTATTCTCCACAACTAACTGACATTGCTGCCTATCGAAAGATGAAGAAATGGATCTCCTTGTGTCCCGGACTTCTGCAACGCCTGTACGACTTAGGCTACGAATCAAAGCGACGCTCATTCACACCGTTGGAGGTGAGAGTGATTGTGGATGCTTTAGGAGAGCCTTAAATAAAGCGTCGCTCTATGGTGTCTAAAGCACCGCTTTACGATGTCTAAAGCTTAGCTTTACACCTCCTAAAGCGATGCTTTATGCAGGACAAACGATTGTTTCAGTCAAAACGGATGTGGTAATTGAAATGACTACTGCATCCGTAAGTAAAACGGGTACAGTAGGTACACTTTTTCCGGTTCACTCATACACACACGCACGCGCATACAACCCTTTACCGTCCATACTGACTAATATTCCGCGCTTGGTGAGCCGTTTCAACCAAGTGAGGGCTGTGTTTTCCTTAATTCCCATGGCAACTGCTTCTTCCAGTAACTGTGTACGAGTAAATTCATCACCCAGTTTCTGGAAAAGATAGTCACGATCGGCATTAGGACGATGGCTGACTTCTGTACTGGGGAGGAACGATAGAATATGCGTGGCATGGCAGTAGAGAGGTTCCGCAAGGCTAAGCACAGCATGAAAGTCTTCCTGTGAAATGGATACATCCCAACGAGTGATGATGTCATCTTTGCAGTTGTCGGCAGGAATCTCTTTGTCCGGTGTGAAAGGAGAGGTGGGGGAGGTCTTGAAGTCGTAGGGCTGCGGGCTTTCGAGAGCACGCAATACGGCTACTTCCGACATGATTCTGCATAGATTGACAGCCAGACGTGCCACAAAACTATACATTTCCCTTCCATTAGCTACACTGGAGCGTTCAAACAAGTCGGAAAAGACGGTGTCGATTTCTTCTTTTTGTTCATCCGTGAGTTGCAGGGTATGAATGCCGTGCGATTTTATCACGCTCAACTTTTCTTTCCATTCCAGTCCCATAGCGGTGAATATCTCCTCCCAATCTATCTCGTTGTCCATAAATTGGCTGATCCATTTACTGATTCCGCACATGTAATAATATAATTGGCGGGAGTATGATCCGTCTTCTGCCGTCGGAATGAAAGTTTGCACCTGCGACGGCGTACCCGAAATCAGAACGGAAAGATAGCTTTTCTTCACTTCCCGGTATTCCTGGTCGGTGCGGCGGTTGTAGGACAAGCGGTCGTGGTCGAACGCTTTGCGCAGGGTATCGCTCCAATGACCGTGGTCCGATCCGATGGCGGTGGAGAGAGTGTCCGCTTCCGCTTCGCAGATAAGTCCGGTTCCGTCGGAGTCCATGATGTTTTGCAGGATACCCGTACCGGTGTTGTTGCCCGAAATGAGGAACATCCTGTTAGGGGGCATTTGTGGAGCCTCCTTTTTGGTTCGTTCTTTTCCCATTGCATCATACTCGGCTTTCTCTTTTTTGTATGCTTTCATCTGTATGGCCACTTCTTTGCGGATCTCGTCGTGGATAGGTTCCACGAGTAAGCGGATGTAAGAAAGGATACCTTTGCCGGAAGCCGAAGGAGCCACTACGAAACATTGGAGGCTGGGGTGATGGTATTTGCCGCCATATAGGCATCGCACGTGGCGCGACATACAAGCACCCAGGGCAGTGAGCGCTCCCAATAACATGATGTCGTGTTGTATTGGGTTGCTCCCGGCTTTTATGATACGTTGCAAAAATTCCGGCCAGTCGTTTTCCGGAAAAGTGGGTAATTGATGTTGTGGTTCACTGCCTGGTAATAGTTCTTCTTCCCCTTCTCTATCATCGGAGATATTGTCATTTCCCACCTTATTATGCGCGCCCGTGTGTGGGGGAAATTTGCGTGCTGTACCTGCTGTACCTTTTGTACCTGTGGGATGTTTGGGCATTTCTTCTATGCAGATGCTTACTCCCGTCGCTTCGGCAAGGTGGAAAGCGGTGCCCAGGTGCACTTCTCCACGTTGGGTGTGGAGTGCGTTGGAGAATACCCGTTCGGCATGTTCGCGCTGATACTTGGGAGACACCCGGCACAGGCGGTGAAAAAACTCACGTCCTGCTTCGCCGCAATCCGTTGCGATGGCGAATGACAATTGTACGTATTCAAGATAAGTGGGAGCAATGTCCGCTCCTGCCGTTTCGACTGCTTCGGTGAGACGGCGTAAAGATTCAATATCGGTCATTTTGATTTATGATTTTTGATTTATGATTTATTTGTTGGTGGTTCTGAACAATGCTTCCGGGTCGTAACTAAGGAAACAGGCTCTCACGAGGTCTTTGCCGGAGAAATCTACTTTGGATTTTGTTTCGGAAGAAACTGCTGTTACCGTATTGTATGCCGTCTCTACGTACCGCATCGCCCAACTCATGTTGTCTGTGATATTTTGGATGTCATTTGTCGTGGAGGAATAATGGCAGGGAACAAATGCCTTTACACCCAGTCCGCTGGGGCTGACAAAGGTGAGTACAGGTTGTAGGAGAGGATCGTCATAGAGCATACGTCGCATTTCCACTGCTTCCTGATAAGAGTGGAGACCGTCCACATCTACTATCACCAGGTGAGACGGGGAGACGAAATCCTTACTGCTACGGCGGGTGAATGTGCCGCAGGGGGTCACATACGGTAGTAATGACGCTTTGGCGGTTCGTATATCTTCGGAGTTGCGCACTTGTTCGGTCAGGGCTTTGAGATTCTCGTTGCAAGTAATCATTTGGAAAACTTGTTCGATGGAGACTTCGCAGAAGGGGATAAGCGTGGGAGGAGTCATCAGTCGGCCTTGTTTGTCTTTGATAGGAGCGATAGGTGGCATGAAATAGGACATTCTGTAGTTGTTTGGCATCATTTTCTTTTTGTTTCAAGTTAAAATGTTTATTTTTGCAAAAAAATATGAGTGTGTTTCAAAACACAGCGTAAAATTAGTAAATGCAAAATAGACATCGTCCCGACATGTTGGGATGAAAGTGAAAATAATTAACCGTTACGGTGTAATTTTAACAATAAAAAAGAATGGAAAATGAAAAAGGTTTATATGTAGCTTTAGGAGTTTACATAGGAGAGTTGCAAAAGCGTGCGGATTTGAAAAATGACGAAATACGGAAGAGCGTACACATCGGCCACTCTACTTTTAATGATTTAAAAAAGGGGCAAAACGCCCATTGAGTGATTACGTAAAAGTGGTGGAGTGCTGTCTGGATGCCTTCAATGAAGAGGAAGCCGGGGCTATCTGGGATGAATGGAGGAGAATGTATTTTCGATACAGGAGAAGAAAAGAGGAGGAGAGAGGAGAACGGTGAAAAAACAGATAAGGTAAAAGCGGCAGGCGGGAAAAAGTTTCCCGCCTGTGGTCTTTATGAATGGATTTTTTTGTAGCTTTGTGAAAAATAAGATTGATATGGAAGATTTGCAAAGATTATATCCTATCGGGATACAGACTTTCTTTAAGATACGTGAGGGGAATTTTCTCTATATTGACAAGACGGAATATGTGTACCGGATGACGCATTCGGCTTCCAGCTATCTGTTTCTAAGCCGTCCCCGACGTTTTGGAAAATCTTTGCTTACCAGTACCCTTCACTGTTATTTCGAGGGACGGAAGGATTTGTTTGAGGGACTGGCCATGGAGACATTGGAGAAGGAATGGATACAACACCCGGTGTTGCACTTCGACATGAGTACCGCTAAACATGTGGACAGGGAACAACTGAACGCGGAACTGGAATTGAAACTCATGGCATACGAGGAGATTTATGGACGTGTAGAAGAGGAACTGTATGTGAATCAGCGTCTGGAGGGACTTATAAAACGTGCTTATAAGCAGACCGGTAAAAAAGTGGTTGTCTTGATAGACGAATATGACGCTCCTCTGCTTGATGTGGTTCATGAGGAGAAAAATCTGCCGCAGTTGCGTAATGTGATGCGCAATTTTTACAGTCCGTTGAAGGCATGTGATCCTTATCTGCGCTTTGTTTTTCTTACGGGTATAACCAAGTTCTCGCAACTTAGCGTGTTCAGTGAACTTAATAATATCACCAATGTGAGTATGCTGCCTGATTATGCTGCCATTTGCGGTATCACTGCTGAAGAACTCCGTACTCAAATGGCTCCCGATGTAAAGCATCTGGCTACCCGGTTGGGAATCACTGCAGAGGAGATGTTGGACAGACTGAAGGAAAATTATGACGGTTATCATTTTTCGTGGCCGTCGCCCGACGTTTTCAATCCTTTCAGTTTGCTGAAGGCGATGGCTTTGGGAGAGATCGGCTCTTATTGGTTTGAGAGTGGTACACCCACTTATATCATAGAGATGCTGCGTAAATATGCTGTATTGCCATCAGAAATTGGTGGCGAGGAAGCGTCTCCCAGTGATTTTAACGTACCTTTAGAGTTGGCTACCAATTATATGCCGTTGCTTTATCAGGCTGGTTACCTTACGATAAAGGGTGCGGATTTGGAATTTGACGCATATATGCTTGATATTCCAAACAAAGAGGTGCGTGTCGGTCTGATGAAAAGCCTGATCCCATCTTATGTGACGAGTGACAGTCATGAGGTGAATAGTGTGGTGCGTAACTTAGCGCGTAACATTGTGCGGGGAGATATGGACGAGGCTTTGAAGCTGCTTCAGGCTTTTCTTTCCACTGTGCCTTATTGCGACAACACGGATTATGAGGGACATTACCAGCAGATGCTATATGTGATATTCTCATTGCTGGGCATTTATACCGATGTGGAGGTGCACACGCTGAAAGGACGTGTGGATATGGTGCTTCGCACGAGGACTACTCTCTATCTGGTAGAACTGAAATTGAATCAAAATGCAGAGATTGCCATGAAGCAAATTGATTTGCAGCAATATGCAGATCGTTTTGCTCTTTGCGGGCTTCCGGTGGTAAAGGTTGCAATAAATTTTAGTGCGGAGACTCGGACAATTGCTGATTGGGTGATTTCAAGAGGAACGTATGCATAGTTGTATTATAATTTAAATAATTTTAAAAGAGTATGAGTAGCAAGATATACCCCATTGGCATACAGAACTTTGAAAAAATCCGGAAAGACGGTTATTTCTATATTGATAAGACTGCTTTGATTTATCAGATGGTGAAGACAGGCAGTTATTATTTCTTGAGCCGTCCCCGTCGTTTTGGAAAAAGTCTGTTGATATCTACGCTTGAAGCGTATTTCTTGGGCAAGAAAGAACTTTTTGAGGGCTTGGCCATGGAAAAGCTGGAAAAGGATTGGATTACATATCCTATTTTTCATATCGATCTTAATACGGAGAAGTATGATACGCGGGAGAGCCTGGACAGCATATTGAATTTCACATTGGAGAAATGGGAACAGCAATATGGCACCGCCCCGTCGGAAACAACTTTTGCATTGCGTTTTCGCGGCCTTATTGAACGGGCTTATGAGCAAACCGGGCAGCGTGTGGTCATTCTGATTGATGAATATGATAAACCCATGTTGCAGGCAATAGGTAACGAGGAACTTCAGAAGGAATTCCGTAATACCATGAAAGCTTTTTATAGTGTGCTGAAGACTATGGACGGTTGTATTCAGTTTGCTTTTCTGACGGGAGTGACGAAATTCGGTAAGGTAAGCGTGTTCAGCGATTTAAATAATCTCGATGACATCTCAATGCGGAAGCAATACGTGGATATTTGCGGAGTTTCTGAAAAAGAATTGCATGATAATTTGGAAATTGAACTGCATGAACTGGCGGATGCAAAGGAGCTGACTTATGGTGAACTGTGCAATAGATTGAGGGAGTACTATGATGGCTATCATTTTACATACAATTCTATCGGAATATATAATCCGTTCAGCTTGCTTAATACTTTTAAATATAGAGAGTTCGGTAGTTATTGGTTTGAAACGGGAACTCCTACTTATCTAGTGGAGTTGCTGAAAAAACATCATTATGACTTGGAACGTATGGCGCATGAGGAAACGAGTGTCGCTGTATTGAACAGTATTGATTCAACATCGGACAATCCTATTCCGGTCATTTATCAGAGCGGTTATCTCACTATCAAAGGGTATGACGAAGAATTTGGAATTTATAGTTTAGGCTTCCCTAATCGCGAAGTAGAGGAAGGATTTATTAAATTTTTGCTTCCCTTTTATGCGAACACCAATGCGGTAGAGTCGGAGTTTGAAATATAGAACTTTAACGCGAAAATGCGTAATATTGAGAAATGGATAGTGGAATAATGGTGAAATAACGATAGAAAATCCCGGCTGAATAAATAAAACGGCTGGGATTTTTTGTTTAGGATGTCTATTTGCCATTCTTGAAAAATATCAAATGGTAGCTATATCTTTTCCGTGTGCGATAACGAAAACGCAAAAAATAACAATTTATTATGTAGAAAAAGTTGGGGGAATGCTTCGTAGTTCACAAATAATGATTAAATTTGCCGCGATTTGTAATGCGGAGTTTGCAAAATGACGAATAATACTATAAAGCATCTAGGTATTGTGGAAAACATCCAAGGTTCTCATCTGTCGGTGAGGATTGTCCAGACATCGGCTTGCGCGGCTTGTAGCGCAAAGGGGCATTGTTCCTCGGCGGATAGTAAGGACAAAATCATAGATATTATAGATACCGCGGCTTCTTCCTATCAGGTGGGAGAGAAGGTGATGGTGGTCGGCGAAACGTCGATGGGCATGATGGCAGTGGTATTGGCTTTCGTACTTCCTTTCGTACTTCTTATATTTTCATTGTTTCTTTTGATGGCGTGGATAGAGAATGAGTTGTATGCAGCACTTCTTTCTCTGGCTGTCCTTATACCTTATTATTTCGTTTTGTGGCTCAATAAAACGCGACTCAAACAACAATTTTCATTTACTATAAAACCAATAAATAACTAAAAACATTATGAATTTGATTCTGATTGCAGTGATTTCATTGGGAGCTATAGCGCTCGTGCTGGCCGCTATTCTTTATGTGGCTTCCAAGAAATTTGCCGTGTATGAAGACCCGCGGATTGCTCAGGTGGGAGAAGTGCTTCCCCAGGCTAATTGTGGTGGATGTGGCTATCCCGGTTGTAGCGGATTTGCCGACGCTTGCGTCAAAGCCGGTTCGCTGGATGGTAAATTCTGCCCCGTAGGTGGACAACCTGTCATGGCACAAATTGCTGATATCCTCGGACTTGCAGCCGGTGAAGCTGAACCGATGGTAGCAGTGGTAAGATGTAACGGAACGTGTGCCAATCGTCCGCGTACCAACCAATATGATGGTGCGAAGAGTTGTGCTATTGCCGCTTCGCTGTATGGTGGGGAAACGGGATGTAGTTACGGATGTCTGGGGTGTGGTGACTGTGTGGCTGCTTGTCAGTTCGATGCCATCCACATGAATCCTGAAACGGGACTTCCGGAAGTGGATGAAGCGAAATGTACCGCTTGTGGCGCTTGTGTGAAGGCTTGCCCGAAGGCGATCATCGAAATCCGTCCGCAAGGAAAGAAGTCACGCCGCGTGTATGTTTCTTGTGTGAATAAAGACAAGGGAGCTGTGGCACGTAAGGCTTGTACAGTGAGCTGTATCGGCTGTGGCAAGTGTGTGAAGACTTGTCCGTTCGAGGCTATTACGCTGGAAAACAACTTGGCTTATATTGATCCGAACAAGTGTAAATCTTGCCGGAAATGTGTGGAAGTTTGTCCGCAGAATAGCATTATCGAGTTGAATTTCCCGCCGCGGAAACCCAAAGAAGAAGCTCCGGCCGCTCCGAACCCGGCTGCAAAAGTGGAAACTCCTGCTCCGAAGGCTACAGAAGCTCCGAAAGTAACAGAATAATAACAGAAAAAAATACAGAACTGTATGTTAAAGACATTTTCAATTGGTGGAGTTCATCCACACGAAAATAAATTGTCGGCACATCAACCTATTATCACAGCGGAAGTTCCTGCAAAGGCTGTTATTTTGCTGGGGCAGCACATCGGTGCGCCTGCAAAACCGGTTGTAGCGAAAGGGGATGTGGTAAAGGTAGGCACACGGATTGCCGAACCTGCCGGCTTTGTTTCGGCAGCAATTCACTCTTCGGTCAGTGGTAAAGTGGCGAAGATTGATACCATAGTCGATGCCAGCGGTTATGCGAAACCTGCCATCTTCATTGATGTGGAAGGCGACGAATGGGAAGAAACAATCGACCGTAGCACCACACTGGTGAAAGAGTGTGAACTTTCCGCAGAAGAGATCGTGAAGAAGATTGCCGATGCCGGAATCGTAGGTCTGGGCGGTGCTTGTTTCCCTACGCAGGTAAAACTTTGTCCTCCTCCTTCTTTCAAGGCTGAATGTGTGATTATCAATGCCGTAGAGTGCGAACCTTACCTGACTGCCGACCATCAGCTGATGCTGGAACACGCGGAAGAAATCATGGTGGGTGTTTCTATCTTGATGAAAGCGGTGAAAGTGAACAAGGCATTTATCGGAATCGAAAATAATAAGCCTGATGCTATCGAACTGATGACCAAAGTAGCTTCCAGCTATGCAGGTATCGAAGTAGTGCCCTTGAAGGTGAAATATCCGCAAGGAGGTGAAAAGCAATTGATTGACGCAATCACCAAACGTCAGGTGGCGAGCGGCGCATTGCCTATCTCTACGGGAGCAGTCGTTCAGAACGTGGGAACAGCATTTGCCGTTTATGAAGCTGTACAGAAAAATAAGCCGTTGTTCGAACGTGTGATTACCGTGACAGGAAAGTCGGTTGCGAAACCTTCCAATTTCCTGGCTCGTATCGGTACGCCGATGAAACAGTTGATTGACGCTTGCGGTGGTCTGCCCGAAGATACGGGTAAGGTGATCGGTGGCGGTCCGATGATGGGTAAGGCGCTCGTAAATATCGAGGTTCCTACTGCGAAGGGCAGTTCCGGTATCCTGATTATGAATCAGAAGGAAGCCAAACGCGGCGAAGCTCAAACCTGTATCCGTTGCGCGAAGTGCGTGAGTGCCTGTCCGATGGGACTGGAACCGTACTTGCTCGGAGCTTTGTCCGAAAACGGAGATTTTGAAACAATGGAAAAAGAAAGAATCATGGATTGTATCGAGTGCGGCTCTTGCCAGTTCACTTGTCCTGCCAACCGTCCGCTGCTCGACTATTGTCGTCTGGGTAAAGGCAAAGTAGGCGCTATGATTCGTGCACGTCAAGCTAAAAAATAACGAATATGGAAAATAAATTAATCGTATCACTATCACCCCACGTTCATGGCGGAGACAGCGTACAGAAAAATATGTATGGCGTGCTGATCGCACTGATTCCGGCTTTTCTGGTGTCTCTCTATTTCTTCGGACTGGGTGCCCTGATTGTCACGGCTACTTCCGTTGCAGCTTGTTTGTTCTTCGAATGGGCGATCGGGAAATATTTAATGAAGAAACCTACCACCACCATCTGCGACGGCTCTGCCATCATCACAGGTGTGTTGCTGGCATTCAACTTACCGTCTAATCTCCCTATCTGGATTATCATTCTGGGTGCACTGTTTGCTATTGGTGTAGGCAAAATGTCTTTCGGCGGATTAGGTTGCAATCCTTTTAATCCGGCACTGGCAGGACGTGTGTTCCTGTTACTTTCTTTCCCGGTACAGATGACCAGCTGGCCGGTAGTCGGACAGTTGACCGCCTATACGGATGCTACCACCGGTGCCACTCCGCTGGCATTGATGAAACAAGCGATTCATGCTGCAGATAAGAGTGCGGCTATGGATGCTTTAAACCAGATTCCGGATGCATTGAGTTTGCTGATCGGACAGAATGGCGGATGCTTGGGTGAAGTGAGTGCATTGGCTCTATTGATCGGACTGGTTTATATGCTCTGGAAGAAGATCATCACTTGGCATATTCCTGTGTCTATCCTGGCTACCGTGTTTATCTTTGCAGGTATCATGCACTTGGCAGATCCGGAAAAATATGTTTCTCCGATATTGCAGTTGCTCTCCGGTGGTCTGATGCTGGGTGCTGTCTTTATGGCAACCGACTATGTGACTTCTCCGATGAGTAAGAAAGGAATGTTGATTTATGGTGTATGTATCGGTCTGCTAACGGTTGTCATCCGTCTGTTCGGTGCTTATCCCGAAGGTATGTCGTTCGCTATCCTGATTATGAATGCGTTCACTCCGCTGATTAACACCTATTGTAAACCAAAACGCTTTGGGGAGGTAGCGAAGAAGAAATGAAAAAGTTAGAATCATCTTTAAAGAATATGTTGCTGGTACTTACGGGCGTGACTGCTGTCTCCGTAGCGTTGCTGGCTTATGTAAATGAACTGACAAAAGGCCCCATTGCCGAAGCGAATGCGAAGACACTGAACGAGGCTTTGAAAAAGGTTCTTCCCGAATTTACCAATAATCCGGTAGCGGAAAGCGATACGATTTTCAGCGAGAAAGACGGAAAGAAGAACGTTGACTTTATCGTTTATCCGGCTAAGAACGGCGAAGAACTTGTAGGAACGGCCGTCGAAGCTAAATCAATGGGATTTGGCGGCGAACTGAAAGTACTGGTAGGCTTTAACGCCGAAGGTAAAATCTATAATTACTCGTTACTCGCTCACGCGGAAACTCCGGGACTGGGCTCTAAAGCCGACAAATGGTTCGGAGCATACGACCCGGCCAAGGGAGAACAGGCTGTGTCTCACGAAGAGAGTAAAAAGTCTATTTTGGGGATGAATCCGGGTGAAACTCCGTTGACTGTCAGCAAGGATGGGGGAGCGGTGGATGCTATTACAGCTTCTACCATTACTTCACGTGCGTTTTTGAATGCTGTAAATGCTGCTTATCAGGCTTATAAAGCGGAAGGTGGTGAAGTGAATGGTGTCAGCGGTGCTTCTCAAAAGGCTACAGGCGCAGATTCTGACACTGCTACAGGAGCTACGATAAAAGTTGAACTTACTGATTCGGTCAGTGCTAAATAAGAAAGGAGACAGATATGAATAACTTTAAAGTAATGATGAACGGGATTATCAAAGAGAATCCTACGTTTGTACTCCTGCTCGGTATGTGTCCTACATTGGGTACGACTTCGTCGGCCATCAATGGTATGGGTATGGGACTGGCTACCATGTTCGTTTTGATCTGCTCGAATGTGGTGATCTCTTTAATCAAGAACCTGATTCCGGATATGGTGCGTATCCCGTCGTTTATCGTGGTGATCGCGTCTTTCGTAACCTTGCTTCAAATGGTGATGCAGGCATACGTGCCGGGACTGTACGCTACGCTCGGACTTTTCATCCCGTTGATTGTAGTGAACTGTATTGTGTTGGGACGTGCCGAAGCATTCGCCGCCAAGAATAACGCAGTTGCTTCTATGTTCGACGGTATTGGCATGGGACTTGGTTTCACCATTGCCCTGACATTGCTGGGTGCTGTCCGTGAATTTCTGGGAACCGGTAAGATTTTCGATCTGACCATCATGCCGGAAGAATATGGAATGTTGGTATTTGTATTGGCTCCGGGTGCTTTCATCGCTTTGGGATACCTCATTGCGCTGATTAACAGTTTCAAGAAAGCCTAATTCAATTAAATAAGAAAAGAATATGGAATATATATTGATATTTATTTCGGCAATCTTTGTAAACAACATCGTGTTGTCGCAGTTCTTGGGTATCTGTCCGTTCCTAGGCGTATCTAAGAAAGTAGAGACTGCGATGGGTATGAGCGCTGCGGTTGCTTTCGTGTTGACCATCGCTACCATCGTTACTTTCCTGATTCAGAAGTTTGTATTGGATGTTTTCGGGCTGGGATATTTGCAGACGATTACGTTCATTCTGGTCATTGCCGGATTGGTGCAAATGGTGGAAATCATTCTGAAAAAAGTATCGCCTGCTCTGTATCAGGCTTTGGGCGTGTTCTTGCCTTTGATTACAACCAACTGTTGTATTCTTGGTGTGGCTATCCTGGTGATTCAGAAAGACTACGACCTGCTGACAGGTGTTGTGTACGCGTTTTCTACGGCCATCGGTTTCGGTCTGGCACTGGTGCTTTTTGCCGGATTGCGCGAGCAGATGAGCCTCGTGAAAGTACCTAAAGGAATGCAAGGCACTCCGATTGCCTTGATTACCGCCGGTTTGCTTGCTATGGCATTCATGGGATTCTCCGGCGTGGTGTAAGGATTTACAGTTGATAATTAAATAGGGGATTGGAAGCTCTGTTGTATGTCGCCATACAGCTTTGAGTTTCCAATTCTTTTTTATACCTGATTGCCACCAAATCGTACCTAAATTACTTTTCAGCAAATAAAATTGTGGCAAATTATTGCTATTCCATTTTATTTCCATACATTTGTAACTCAAACAATGATAAGCCGAGAAACTAACCATTTTTATAAAGTATATGAAAGAAAGAATTTTAGTAACAGGCGGGACAGGATACATAGGGTCTCATACTGTTGTAGAACTACAAAACAGTGGATATGAAGTAATCATCATCGATAATTTATCAAATTCAAGTGCTGACGTTGTTGACAATATAGAGAAAGTTTCCGGTATTCGCCCAGTTTTTGAAAAGCTGGATTGCCTGGACTTTGCTGGTCTTGATGCAGTATTTACAAAATATAAAGGAATTAAGGCGATCATTCACTTTGCAGCGAGCAAAGCAGTAGGAGAATCGGTACAGAAACCGTTGCTTTACTACCGTAATAACCTGGTTTCTTTGATTAACCTTCTCGAACTGATGCCAAAACATGGAGTAGAAGGTATTGTGTTCTCTTCTTCCTGTACAGTATACGGCCAGCCGGATGAATTGCCGGTGACAGAAAAGGCTCCGATTAAGAAAGCGGAATCGCCATACGGAAATACGAAACAGATTAATGAAGAGATTATTCGTGATACGGTAGCTTCAGGTGCTCCGATCAATGCGATTATGCTGCGCTATTTCAATCCGATTGGTGCGCATCCTACGGCATTGCTGGGTGAACTGCCTAATGGGGTTCCTCAAAACCTGATTCCATATCTGACCCAAACCGCCATCGGCATCCGTGAGAAACTAAGTGTGTTTGGTGATGATTATGATACACCGGACGGTTCTTGTATCCGTGACTTTATCAATGTTGTTGACTTGGCTAAAGCCCACGTGATCGCTATCCGACGTATCTTGGAAAAGACACAAAAAGAAAAAGTGGAAGTGTTCAATATCGGTACAGGACGTGGCGTTTCTGTATTGGAATTAATAAATGGCTTTGAAAAAGCCACCGGCGTAAAATTGAATTATCAGATTGTCGGACGTCGTGCAGGCGACATTGAAAAAGTTTGGGCGAATCCGGATTTCGCAAACCAGGAACTGGGTTGGAAGGCTGTAGAAACTTTGGAAGATACTTTACGTTCTGCATGGAACTGGCAGCTGAAACTCCGTGAAAGAGGGATTCAATAAAAGAGATTTGTTTTAAAATGAACATAAAAGATTAAACAAATCGTGCATGCGATTTGTTTATTTGATGCTAATCGACCTGAAGCTGTTTATGAGTATGCGAATATACGTAAATAGTACTTATGCCTCCCCGGCATAGACAGGAAAGATTGCATAGTAGTTTTGTCGTGTTTTATTTTGTGTTTGTGTTGTGACGGTACTACGACGTGAGTCGTGGTACCGTTTTTTTGGTACGCCCAGCATGGATGTTCTGTTTTATAAAATATTTAGCACTAATTCTTCTGTTATCCAAAATTATTTTGTAATTTTGTATCAAATGAATAAGATATGAGAGTAGTATCACATAAGAAATTGAAAGATTTCTACGAGACGAAAGGGTGTGAAGATTCACGTGTTGCTTTAGAACGTTGGTATGATATAGCGGAAAAAGCAGAATGGCGGAATTTGTCTGATATAAAAGCGGATTTTCTATCGACTGATTATGTGGGCAATCAACACTATGTTTTTAATATCAGAGGGAACAACTATCGGCTGGTAGTGGTTGTTAAATTTACGGTGGGATACATTTTTGTCCGTTGGGTGGGAACTCATAAAGAGTATGATAAAATAGATTGTTCAACTATATAATATAATAGATATGACTAAAATAACGAAAGAACAATACGAATTTGCATTGGCAAGAGTCGAAGAACTTCTGCCTTTGGTGGACGACAGCACTCCTGCAAATGACAAGAGCATGGTGGAGCTTTCTGTTATGTCTGATATAGTGATTGCGTATGAGAAGGAACATTTTCCTATAGAAAAACCAACCGTAGCAGAATTGATAGAATTGTCCCTTGAAGAAAAGGGGATGACACAAAAACAGCTTGCCAGTGAAATAGGGGTTAGCCCTTCACGCGTGAATGATTATATTTCGGGTCGCTCGGAACCTACTTTAAAAATAGCTCGCTTGCTTTGCCGGGTACTCAATATACACCCCGCTGCCATGTTGGGATTTTGAAAAAATAGTCAAAACATAATTGTTAGTGAGATTTATTTGTTTAATGTACCTTTGAAGCAGAATACGTCAGTTCCCCAATCAATTTCCGGTAAGACGAATCCGGGAGCAAACAGCCCGAATACGGATGAGCCGGAGCCGCTCATGGATGCGTAGATTGCTCCTTGATGATAGAGTTCTTCTTTGATTTCTCCAATGACGGGATGTTGCGGGAATACACTTGCTTCGAAATCATTGATTAGGATATCCTTCCATTCTGCAACTGGACGCAGGATTGCCTCTTTGACCGGATATTCCGGACGGTGCGGGTGGATATTTGAAAAGGCTTCCCGGGTAGAAACGAAAACGTTCGGCTTGACGATCATGATTTGGTAACCGCTTAATGAAAGCTCGATTGGTGAGAACAGGTTTCCGATCCCTTCGGCATAGGTCGGCTTGTTTTTAATAAAGAAAGCACAGTCCGCTCCCAAAGTGGCGGCATATACCTCCAGCTGTTCTTCAGATAATTCCAGCTGAAAATGATCATTGAGCAACTTCAGCATAAAAGCGGCATCGGATGAACCGCCCCCCAGTCCGGCTCCCGAGGGAATATGCTTATATAAATGAATTTCGACAGGGGGAAGATGAAACTCCTTATCCAGCAATGAATAGGCCTTTGCCACCAGGTTGTCTTCCGGATTGCCGGCTATCTCCATGCCATACTGGTGGAGGATAATCTTCTTTTCTGTTTCAGAAGAAGTACGGATTTCGAGAGCGTCTTCGAGGGCTACCGGATAGAAAACGGTTTCCAGATTGTGATATCCGTCCGGGCGTTTTTCCGTGATGGAAAGTCCCAGGTTTATTTTGATATTAGGAAAAGCGAGCATAAGGTTATTTACTATTTTAGATTTTTATCGGTTCGACTTAACCGATTGAAGAATAAACTTTTAGCGAATTATTTGAGAAATAGAGGTAACGATTTAGCAACTGTGCGAAATTCAGCGTTTTGCGTTGCTATACTGTCAAATAACTCTTTCATTTGCAAATATAATATCTTTTTCCGAAAGTACGAACTATCGGTGGCAATTTTATAAAATCGGCTTGCGAAAAAAGAAAATCATTCATCCCATTCATGAGGTTATGTTATGTAACAAATAGAAAAGGTGGTCAATGACCACCTTTTCTATTTGTTACGTATACCAACTATAGGAACTGTCTTTTCCATACCCGATTTAGCGGAATATTTGAATATCCCTATTTGTTTAGCACATTTACCTGAAGGTATCTTAATAACTTGGTCGTCATAGTAAGACAGTCCATCCTCATTCAAAAATAACACAGTTAATCCTGTTGGTATCAAGTATCCTTGTTTTACTTCGTTAGCTAAGGCTTCACCTGAATCCAAAACTTGAAATACCTTAAAAGAATTTTCACTTATACATTCTCCCTCTTTTTCAAATAATGTAATTCCTTTATAAGTAGAATTTCCACCAGCTATAAGCATGGAAACAACAACCACTAGAATAGCTCCAGTGACAACACCACCAATGAATATACATACTTTTTTCATAGCTGTCCTTGTCTAAATATCATCCAAATCATTTTGGATTTTGGCTTCAACATTTTGAGAATCACGATAGCGAATCATTACCATACCTTCATAAACTCCAGAAGACTTTTCAATTGAAAGTTGTATATCTCCTCCTGTCACTTCCCATGCACTACCATATACAACCGTTCCCTGATGCACTTCCGCCATTAAAGCGGTATTGGAATCTAAATGGGCAGGGTTGTTTTCTTTTGAAATTGTCGGCTTGCCATATTTACGAGTATATAAATCCTTATAATAGTCGTAAGTATTAACAAGGGTATTCCACTCCCCACTTGGGTCAAATAAAACGACAACTGCAAAAACATTTTTTCCATCGTCTGTAGCAGTTACCCCTACCGTTGCTTGACGACCTGTAAAGTCCCCTGAAAACAAAGTTATATTGTTTTCACGACCAATTGAAGTAAATCCTTTAGATTTGAGCTTTTGACAAAATTCTGTCATACTTCCCTCAATGGGAATACCCTTAAACGAAAGGTGCTCTTGTGCCATAATGTCAATGACTGCAAAGAGTACTGTTAAGGTGATTAAAATTTTCTTCATACTTATCATATTTAATTGGTTATATAGTAGTTAATAAATTAAAGTCTTCAATAGATATTTTACCTATTGAAACAAGCCATTCAAGATAAGAAATATCATCTTTAATATCGCCAAATTTTTGTCCCTTATATTTCCCAAAATCAATAATCCTTTCTGAAATAGATATATCCAAAGTTTTTTCGACATTTGGATACAATCGTTTAAGCTCTTTAAAGTCTATTTTGAAAAGCCTATCTGTCGTTTCTAACCAATAAAGATATTGATAATCCATTTTATAAATATCCCCCAAAGATTTCCCTTTATATTTCCCAAACATAAGTATCTCATCCGCTTTGTGAATAGGAAATATTTCATCAAGAGATACGCCAGGAACATCAATTAAAACCCACTCTCCACATCCGGCACAAGGGATTTCTTCATCTTTGATATTTGGATAACACTCTTTCCTATAAGTGTCATCAGGTTTACCATTCATAAAGCATTTACCATAAGCTTTTCCATATTTACCACGTGGCTTTACTGTTTCAACTAAAAAGGTTCTATCTCGATTAGGGTCAATACGCCTCTCTTCACTTGATGAGCGTGCTAAACCCAACTCACACCGTTTAACTAAAAATGGTGTTCGCTTACCTATATTGTAATAAATATTAAAAATATTATCGTGTGGGTACATATCTTATTCTCATTGTGGTGGACACTCAATTATCTTTAAATAATTTGTCAAGTTCTTTTCTTATTGCGCCTAACGCTATATTTTGGTCATGGCTTACAGTCATTCCTATTCCACTACTTTTTACTACTGCTATACGTTGATTGTTATTGTAGTCGTAAAATGTTACTGTAATATATGTATGTCCTCCATCCCATTTTTCAGAAGTAACATGGATATTAGGCGTAAGAATGCTATCAGAACACTCCAATACCTTTGAGATATTAGAGGTAGATAACACTTTTAGATTTGTTTCTGCAATTTGATTTTGAACTGCCATTATAATATCATCTAATTCTCTATCACCTGATGATTCACTACCAAAAATAACATACTTGTACTTGCTTACATCTGCATTGCTTGATAGTACAATCCTGCTTGATGCACAAGATGTCATTAATGTTATAATAATAGCGATAGGTATAATTTGTTTGATTAATTTCATATTTTTCTTTATTCCTATGGCTCATTAAGTTCCAATAAAGCCGTTAATTACACAGAAGCGTGGAACTGCAATGCCACGTCTTTGTTGAAGGTCGTAGGAAAACCCTAATGAGCAGATGTAGTAATAGCAGCCCACGCTATAGCGTGAGAACCACTATGCCATCCTTGCTCATTTTGAAAATTTCCTACGTTTTCAACAACAAGATAAGCATAACGCTTCTTTCTTTTCTAATATGTCTTGGACGGAGTTTCCCCAATCCAAACACAAAAGTAATGAAAAGTTGTGATAATCACTTATGTTGCAACAGATTTATTTGCTCGCTGTTTAAAATCGGAATTCTACAGTTTCATTCCTCTGCTTTTCCTTTGCGGTTGTATAGGTCGGCGTATGTTCTGCTTTAACTTCTCGAACTGTTCCTTGAACCACTCGGCAATGGGCTTTCGGTCGATGGCAAGAACTAATCTCGTCCCGTCCGTGGGGTCTTTCACTACTTGAAACCCAGCCTTTTCGGTCGTGAATTTCCGTCCGTGTTCTTCCGAGTAGAGTTCCCCTGCATACTCCAACGGCTTTCCCTTGACGAGCGTTGCGGTCTGTCTTTCATCGAACCCAATAAGGCGGCAGAGGTTTTCGATACGGAGCATTTCACGGAAATAGGGAAACCATGCCGCAGCCCTTGCAATTACCGTTTTCAAGAAAGATATTTCCTCCTTGTGCTTCGTTTCTTTGTCCGCTATCTCCCTGCGGTGCTTCCGTTCTACTTCTGCCATCTGTCGGCTGTGGTCTGCCTGCATGTTCTGTATTCTGTCTTGCAGGGCTTCGATGGTTTCCTCGTGGTCGGCTATCTCTCTATGCAGGGCGGTGTTCTCCCTTTCCAATGTCTTGACCTTGTTGCTGCCGAAAAGAGAACCGACACTCTCGGCGATGTTAGCGGCTGCGGTGGTTGCTGCCCCTTTCAGCTTCTCGGTCTGTATTTCTTTTTTCGCCTGTCTTAGTTCTTCCCGTGCCGTTTCTTTCTGCTGTTGCAAATCCACCACTTCCGCTTTGAGGTCGTCGGCAAGTTTCTGTATATCCCGATAATACTGCTGTGTGGACTTGTGGCGAGCTTTCGAGCCGTCTATGCCTCTTTGCAGCCCGTATTTCGCCATCGCTTCGGCATAGGTATCTTGGTAGGACTTCAATTTCAGCCGTGTCATAATATCGTCTGCGCACAGCCTCACGGTGTCGGTCGGCTTCTTGCGGTATCGCTTCTTCGTCTGTTCCTCCCTTTTCCTGCGCTTTCGCTCTCCTTTGACGATGGGGACGAGCGTG
>NZ_QTLK01000009.1:0-61836 GCF_003602705.1 Bacteroides sp. AM16-13 | reverse complement strand
TTTTCCTGCGCTTTCGCTCTCCTTTGACGATGGGGACGAGCGTGACGTGTATGTGCGGCGTTTCCTCGTCCCTGTGCAGGTGAGCCGCCACGATGTTCTCCTTTCCGAACGTGTCGGCGAAGTATTTCAGATTGTCGGCGCACCACTCGTCCAAACGTCCCTCTTCCTTTATCCGCTTCATGTCCTCGTGCGTTCCCGATACGTTGATGCGGATAGCCCGTACTTGGTTGCTTCCGATTTTGCGTGTCAGCCCCGCTTCTTCCAATCTCCGCTGTATAGCCGCCGAACGGTCTTTCACCCCGTCGGGGTAGTCGATGAGCCTGCGGTTTAAGTACGTGCGTGTGGGGTCGGCGTTCTTCGGTATGATGAAACGCTCGATATGTGCGGTCGTTCCGCTGTCGCTGCCGTGCGCCTTTTCCATGTGTAAAACTACGAAACCCATATATTCTTCCTTTCTTTTTTGGCTTGTGAAACAATGATTTTTTGTATTTTCGGGGGCGGCAAATGCCGTCCCCGATGGGGTGTGCAGAGGGGCTTGCCCCTTGCCTTATTGGGGAATTTTCAGCGTTGCTTGCAATGCGGCTCGGAAAATTCCCTAATAAGCTATGGTATTTTCTTCGTAAATACCCTGCGGCGTGCTGCCCGTCTGCCTTTCGGCGGTGGCTGTCCCTGCCGTCTGCTTACCCGTATAACCCCACCTTATTATTTTTCCCTTTCGGTCGGTGGTGGGCGGCGGGGCGGTCGTTTCCGTTTTCAAAGGCTCTTTTGCACGGGGCGGTCGGATACAAGGTTTTCCCGATAAATACGCTCGCAGCGAAGCGAGAGGAAGATTTATCGGGAAACGGCGCAGCCGCTTGACCTTTTAGCCGACATAAAGCCCCGTGCTTGCTTTGCCTTTGTAAACGGAAATGATTGCTCCGCTTTCCTCTGAAAAGAGGAATAGAACCTGCAATATATATCACCATAGTGATAGGTTTGCATGTTGGTATGCTGGTATGTTGGTATGTTTGCATGTTGGTATGTTGATATGTTGGTATATCATCACGCTTTCCAACGGCTGTTGGGCTTGCCGTCCGAAACAACCGACACGAATACCGTCGTTTTCTCTTTTCGCCCGTGTATAATCCTTTCCAATAATGCCCTGCGGACTTTCGCCGCCCCGAACGATTCGACACGGAAAGCGAGGGCGGCTATCGTTTCGAGGTTGTAAACCTCCGCGCTGTATCTGTCCGATATGCGGATAATGCGCTTTATGTCATATATACTCAAAACTCCGCTTTTGCAGAGTGCCTTTATCCCTGCCCGAACCGTCGGGACGATAACCCCGAACAGTTCGCAGATTTCCCACTCGGTCATGGCGGTTGCACCTATATCGTTCGGCAGGAAGATATTGCCCTGCTCGTCCATCGTGATAATATTCCTTTTTTCTTTCATCGGGATTCTGTTTTTAATTAGATGGCTCGGCAGATATTCTTCTCCATATCTTCCAACTTGTGCGACAAGGTTTCCATGTCTTGGCTTATCTTCTGGGCGGTGATTTTGGCGTAAATTTGGGTGGTCTTTATGTTGGTATGCCCTAAAAGACGGCTCACCGTTTCGATGGGTACGCCGTGCGATAAAAGTACGGTCGTAGCGTTCGTGTGGCGTGCAACATGGTAGGTCAAACGTACCTTGAAGCCGCATTGTCTGCCTATCTCTTTAAGTATCTTGTTGCAACTTCCGTTGCTCGGAACGGGGAAAACATGACCGTCCCTTGCCAGCCCCTTGTATTTCTCCATGATACGCTTGGGAACGTCCAAAAGACGGATGTTCGATTCGGTGTTGGTTTTCTTTCTTCGGGTGATTATCCACAGATTGCCGTCGAAGAATGTTTGCAGGCGGTCAATGGTAAGGTTCTTCACGTCCGAATACGCCAAACCCGTAAAAACAGAAAAGACGAACAAGTCCCGTACAAGTTCATGGGTGGCGTTCTTCATCGGTGCGTCCATGAGCGTCTGTATCTCCGTTTGGGTGAGGTAGCCCCTATCCACGCTTTCGGGAGAGTTGATATATCCCGCAAAGGGGTTGAACGGCAAACGCCCGTCGTTCCTCGCAATGGAAACGATGTGTTTCAACACAATCATGTAGCCCCACACGGTATTGGTGCGGCATTTCTTCTCCGTGCGCAAAAAATACTCGAAATCGTTGATGAATGTGAGGTTGAGTTCCTTTAACGGGATGTCCTCACGCTTGTAGGCATGGGGCAGGAACTCCCGAATATGGTTGCAGACCGTCCGATAACGGGTAAATGTCCCCTGCGCCCTGCTGTGTCCGACTTTCTTCTCAAACTCGGCGTTGTGCTGCTCGAACAGCTTCAACAAGGTTTCCTGCTTGACGCCGATACCGAGATAGGCGTCTTTGAGTTTGGCGGCGGTAACATAACCGTCCGTCTGCATCAGTTCTTGATAACGGCGGTTTACATCCACACGGATTTTATCTACCGCAAGGTTGATTCTCTGCGCTTCGACGCTCTTGCCCGAAGCACGGCTGTTCTTCACGTCCCACAACCGTGGGGGAACGTCCATCTTGCAACTGAACTGTTTAATCTCGCCGTCCACCGTGATACGGCACATCAGAGGCAGGTTGCCGTTCGGCTTCTCGCTGCCTTTCTTCACGTAAAATAATACCTTGAATGTACTTCGCATACTCACTCCTTTTTTGGGTTACAAAATTAGTTATTAGTGAGTTACCGACAGCTATGCAAATCGACGCAAAACGCAGAAACAGAAGTATTTAGCAAGAAATCTGCACCCGTTACGGGAGTAATGAGGTGGTAACTGAACTTCTGCACCGTTTGGCTTCGAGGTGGCATTTCGTTGGCTCTGCTCCATAGAAAAACAAAGCGTAACGAACGCTGTATCAGCTAATTCGCTACGCTTTGCCCAAATTTGCTTTTTCGCTATGTGTTTATTTTACAATTTACGATTTACTATTTGCAGTGCCGCACATGACAATTAATCATGTGTTGAATGTAATTCGGGAGCAAAGTTAGTAAAATCTTCATTTTTCCTTATCCATTCTTCATGATTATATTCTATCTTTGTCGTCCCGACTGGAAAAACTCTGTTATAAAGGAGTCTGTCTAGTCGTAAAATAGTAAATAGTAAATTGTAAAATAGTAAATACCTCGATGGCCGAACAGAAAAGAAATACCCGCAATACAAAGTCTACTAAGGTACAACCGGTAAATGATTATGGACGTATTCAGCCACAGGCACCTGAATTGGAAGAAGCAGTTCTGGGAGCTTTGATGATTGAAAAGGATGCTTACTCATTGGTGAGTGAGATTCTTCGTCCCGAATCTTTTTACGAACACCGGCATCAGTTGATTTATTCTGCTATCACCGATCTTGCGGTGAATCAGAAACCGGTGGATATTCTGACTGTAAAGGAACAACTTAGCAAACGCGGAGAATTGGAAGAGGTGGGAGGCCCGTTCTATATTACTCAATTGAGTAGTAAGGTGGCTTCATCAGCGCATATTGAGTATCACGCCCGTATTATTGCGCAAAAATCTTTGGCGCGTGAGTTGATTACGTTTACAAGCAATATCCAGAGTAAGGCGTTTGATGAAACGCTGGATGTGGACGACTTGATGCAGGAAGCGGAAGGTAAACTTTTTGAGATTTCGCAGCAGAACATGAAAAAGGATTATACGCAGATCAATCCGGTGATTGACGAAGCCTATAAGCTGATTCAGAAGGCTGCGGCGCGAACCGACGGTTTGAGTGGTCTTGAGAGTGGTTTTACAAAGCTCGACAAGATGACTTCCGGTTGGCAGAATTCCGACCTTATCATTATCGCTGCACGTCCTGCGATGGGTAAGACCGCCTTTGTCCTTTCTATGGCTAAGAATATTGCTGTCGATTATCGGAACCCGGTGGCGTTGTTCTCGCTTGAAATGAGTAACGTTCAGTTGGTGAACCGTTTGATTGCGAATGTCTGTGAGATTCCGAGTGAGAAGATCAAAAGTGGACAGTTGGCAAATTATGAATGGCAGCAATTGGACTATAAACTGAAGAATCTGATGGATGCACCGCTTTACGTGGATGATACTCCGTCTCTGTCTGTATTTGAACTTCGAACAAAAGCGCGTCGTCTGGTACGTGAACATGGGGTGAGAATCATTATTATTGACTACCTTCAGTTGATGAATGCGAGCGGTATGGCGTTTGGTAGCCGCCAGGAAGAGGTTAGTACCATTTCCCGTTCGTTGAAAGGACTGGCGAAAGAGTTGAATATTCCGATTATCGCACTGTCGCAGTTGAATCGTGGTGTGGAAAGTCGTGAAGGTATTGATGGTAAACGTCCGCAGTTGAGTGACCTTCGTGAATCGGGAGCCATCGAGCAGGATGCCGATATGGTGTGCTTTATCCACCGTCCGGAATACTATAAGATTTATCAGGATGATCGTGGTAATGACCTGCGTGGTATGGCGGAGATTGTCATCGCCAAGCATCGTAATGGTGCGGTAGGCGAGGTGCTGCTCCGGTTTAAGGGAGAATTTACCCGTTTCTCCAATCCGGAGGACGATATGGTTATCCCGATGCCGGGTGAGCCTGCCGGGGCTATGTTAGGATCGAAGATGAATACAGGTGATGCCGGCTCGATGCCTCCTCCTCCCGCGCCTGATTTTGCACCGCAGACAGCGAATCCGTTCGGAGCACCGGGGGATGGACCTTTGCCGTTCTAGTTGCGTCCTCTGTGGTGAAATAACGCGCAATTTTTTATCAAACCTTCTCGGTCAACCGAAAAATCTTATTAACTTTGCGAATCTTTTTGAGAAACAATAAAAAATTAAGTATATGAATATCTCTTATAACTGGCTGAAAGAGTATGTCAACTTCGACCTGACGCCCGATGAAACGGCTGCTGCGTTGACTTCTATCGGCTTGGAAACAGGTGGTGTAGAAGAAGTGCAAACCATTAAAGGTGGTTTGGAAGGACTTGTGATCGGTGAAGTGCTGACCTGCACGGAACATCCTAACTCTGACCATTTGCATATTACTACTGTTAATCTGGGAGACGGTGAACCGGTACAGATTGTTTGTGGTGCCCCGAATGTGGCTGCCGGACAGAAAGTGGTGGTAGCTACTTTAGGTACGAAACTTTATGACGGTGACGAATGTTTTACCATCAAGAAATCAAAAATCCGTGGGGTAGAATCTACAGGTATGATTTGTGCTGAAGACGAAATTGGGATCGGTACGGATCATGCAGGTATCATCGTATTGCCGGAAACTGCTGTTCCGGGTACGCTTGCCAAGGATTATTATAATATCAAGAGCGATTATGTACTGGAAGTGGATATCACGCCTAACCGTGCGGATGCCTGCTCTCACTATGGGGTAGCTCGTGACCTGTATGCTTATCTGATTCAGAACGGTCGTCAGGCAACTTTACAACGCCCGTCAGTGGATGGCTTTAAAGTGGAAAACCATGACTTGAATATCGAAGTGAAGGTTGAAAACAGCGAAGCTTGTCCGCATTATGCCGGTGTTACCGTGAAAGGTGTAACAGTGAAGGAGAGTCCGGAATGGCTGCAAAACAAATTGCGCCTGATCGGTGTGCGTCCTATTAATAATGTAGTGGATATTACGAACTATATCGTTCATGCTTTCGGTCAGCCGTTGCATTGCTTCGATGCCGGAAAGATTAAAGGCAACGAAGTGATTGTGAAAACAATGCCCGAAGGTACTCCGTTCGTTACGCTGGATGAAGTGGAACGTAAGTTGAACGAACGCGACCTGATGATTTGCAACAAGGAAGAGGCCATGTGTATTGCCGGCGTATTCGGTGGACTGGACTCCGGTTCTACGGAAGCTACGACAGACGTATTCATCGAAAGTGCTTATTTCCATCCTACATGGGTGCGTAAGACGGCTCGTCGTCATGGCTTGAATACGGATGCTTCTTTCCGTTTCGAACGTGGTATCGATCCGAACGGTGTGATTTATTGCTTGAAACTGGCTGCTTTGATGGTGAAAGAACTGGCTGGCGGTACGATTTCTTCTGAAATAAAAGATGTATTCACTACTCCTGCACAGGATTTTATCGTCGATCTTGCTTACGAAAAAGTACATTCTTTGGTAGGTAAAGTGATTCCGGTAGAGACAATCAAGAGCATTGTGACCAGCCTGGAAATGAAGATTACCAATGAAACGGCAGAAGGACTGACACTGGCTGTTCCTCCTTATCGTGTAGACGTGCAGCGTGATTGCGATGTGATTGAAGATATTCTTCGTATCTATGGATATAATAATGTGGAAATTCCGACTACGCTGAACTCCAGTCTGACTACAAAGGGTGAGCACGACAAGTCAAATAAATTACAGAATCTGATTGCAGAGCAATTGGTGGGTTGCGGATTCAATGAAATTCTGAACAACTCACTGACTCGTGCTGCTTATTATGATGGGTTGGAGGCTTATCCGTCCAATCACCTGGTGATGTTGCTCAATCCGTTGAGTGCTGATTTGAACGCTATGCGTCAGACTTTGCTGTTCGGCGGACTGGAAAGCATTGCTCATAACGCCAATCGTAAGAACGCTGATTTGAAATTCTTCGAATTCGGTAACTGTTATTATTTCAATGCTGACAAGAAGAATGAAGAGAAGGTACTAGCTCCTTATTCGGAAGATTATCACTTGGGCTTGTGGGTAACCGGTAAGAAGGTTTCCAACTCATGGGCGCATGCAGATGAAAATAGTTCGGTGTATGAATTGAAAGCGTACGTAGAAAATATATTGAAGCGTCTGGGACTGGATTTGCACAATCTGGTTGTAGGTAATCTGACAGACGATGTTTTTGCTGCCGCACTCTCTGTCAACACAAAGGGCGGAAAACGTCTTGCTTCTTTCGGTATTGTAACTAAGAAGCTGTTGAAAGCATTTGATATCGACAATGAAGTATATTACGCCGACTTGAACTGGAAGGAATTGATGAAAGCCATCCGTTCTGTGAAGATCAGCTACAAGGAAATTTCCAAATTCCCTGCTGTGAAACGCGACTTGGCATTGTTGCTTGATAAGAATATACAATTTGCCGAAATCGAAAAGATTGCATACGAAACAGAGAAGAAGCTGTTGAAAGAAGTGGAACTCTTCGATGTATATGAAGGTAAGAACCTCGAAGCGGGTAAGAAGTCGTATGCGGTGAGCTTCCTGCTTCAGGATGAAAACCAGACTTTGAATGATAAGATGATTGATAAGATCATGTCGAAACTGGTGAAGAACCTGGAAGATAAACTGGGTGCCAAACTTAGATAAACTTAAAATTGTCATTATTAAAAATATAAACCAATGGGAAGAGCATTTGAATATAGAAAGGCCGCTAAACTGAAAAGATGGGGCCACATGGCTAAAACTTTTACAAGACTGGGTAAACAAATCGCTATCGCTGTAAAGGCAGGCGGTCCGGAACCTGAAAACAACCCGACGCTGCGTTCGGTGATCGCTACTTGTAAGCGTGAAAACATGCCGAAGGATAACATTGAACGTGCTATTAAAAACGCGTTGGGTAAAGACCAGAGCGACTACAAGAGCATGACTTATGAAGGATATGGCCCTCACGGTATTGCTGTGTTTGTAGACACATTGACAGACAACACGACTCGTACAGTGGCTGATGTTCGTTCGGTATTCAATAAGTTCGGTGGCAATCTGGGTACAATGGGTTCTCTTGCGTTCCTTTTCGACCACAAATGTGTGTTCACTTTCAAGAAGAAAGACGGATTGGATATGGAAGAACTGATTCTCGATCTGATCGACTATGACGTGGAAGATGAATATGAAGAAGATGATGAAGAGGGAACAATTACTATCTATGGTAATCCTAAGAGCTACGCCGCTATTCAGAAGCATTTGGAAGAATGTGGCTTTGAAGATGTCGGTGGAGACTTCACTTATATCCCGAACGACTTGAAAGAGGTTACTCCGGAACAACGCGAAACATTGGATAAGATGATCGAACGTTTGGAAGAATTTGATGACGTGCAGACTGTCTATACCAATATGCAACCGGAAGAAGGGGAAGAGTAAAGTAAGGTTATGGAATATGTTTATAAGACCCAGGGAACTTGCAGCACGAATATCGAACTGAATGTGGAAGATGGAGTGGTGAAGGAAGTTGCTTTCTGGGGAGGATGTAATGGTAACCTTCAAGGTATTTCCCGCCTTGTGAGAGGAATGAAGGTGGAGGAAGTGATCGCAAAACTTGAAGGAGTGCGTTGTGGTGGCAGGCCGACATCTTGTCCCGATCAATTATGTCGTGCATTGCATGAGATGGGATATTGATTGATCTTCATTTATGTAAATTATATATTGATTTGTGACCTCTGGCAATTGGTTTGTCGGAGGTCATTTTTTTGCAGAAAGTCCTTATTGCCTTTTCTCGAGTAGTCCTTACTCAATCCTTTTATAATAATGTCCTCATAATTAGTGTATCATCTGTGTCCATAGGTCATCTACTTATTGGTTGGTATTTTGAACTAAAATTGATTCTCACTCGTTATTTATAAGTATATTTGTACTGGATAAACTATTATGCAAAAATGAAGAATATTTTTCAAGACTTAAGACGCAAAGATCATAAACGCTATCTGGGTGGACTGGATGTTTTTAAATATATTGGTCCGGGGCTACTGGTTACTGTAGGATTTATTGATCCGGGAAACTGGGCTTCTAATTTCGCCGCCGGTTCCGAATTCGGCTATTCCTTGCTTTGGGTGGTTACCTTGTCTACTATCATGCTGATTGTCCTTCAGCACAATGTTGCTCACTTGGGAATCGTTACCGGACTTTGCCTTTCGGAGGCGGCCACTAAGTACACTCCTAAATGGGTGTCACGACCTATTCTTGGTACAGCAGTACTGGCGTCGATCTCTACTTCCCTGGCGGAAATTCTGGGAGGTGCCATCGCGTTGGAAATGTTATTGGATATTCCTATTATATGGGGAGCTGTATTGACTACGCTTTTTGTCTCCATCATGCTTTTCACTAATTCGTATAAAAAGATAGAACGTTCCATCATTGCGTTCGTTTCTGTTATCGGGCTTTCATTTATTTATGAGTTGTTTCTGGTGGAAATAGACTGGCCGGCTGCAACGGCGGGGTGGGTGACTCCTTCTTTCCCGAAAGGTAGTATGCTGATTATCATGAGTGTGTTGGGAGCGGTAGTGATGCCTCACAATCTGTTCCTTCATTCGGAGGTGATACAGAGTCACGAGTACAATAAGAAAGATGATGCTTCTATTAAGAAGGTATTGAAATATGAGTTGTTTGACACTCTTTTCTCAATGATTGTTGGTTGGGCGATTAACAGTGCCATGATTCTGCTGGCGGCCGCCACTTTCTTTAAGAGCGGTATTCAGGTAGAGGAACTGCAACAGGCTAAGTCTTTGCTCGAACCTTTATTGGGAAGTAATGCGGCAATTGTATTTGCATTGGCATTGCTGATGGCGGGCATTTCGTCAACTATTACGAGCGGAATGGCGGCAGGTTCTATTTTTGCAGGTATTTTCGGCGAGTCTTATCATATCAAGGACAGTCACTCGCAGGTGGGAGTTCTCTTGTCTTTGGGAATTGCCTTATTGCTGATTTTCTTTATTGGAGATCCGTTTAAAGGATTGATTATTTCGCAGATGGTACTTAGTATTCAATTGCCTTTCACCGTGTTCTTACAGGTGGGACTGACGTCTTCCCGAAAGGTGATGGGCGATTATGTCAATAGTCGTTGGAGTACGTTCGTGTTGTACTCGATTGCTATTATCGTTTCGGTACTGAACATTATGCTTTTGTTTTCATAAAATGAACATGAACTTATAAATATAGAATGATGAAAATTATTACTTATAACGTGAACGGACTACGTGCTGCCGTATCTAAAGGGTTACCGGAATGGTTGGCACAGGAGAATCCTGATATTCTTTGTCTGCAAGAGACGAAACTGCAACCGGACCAATATCCGGGAGAAGTGTTTGAAGCATTGGGCTACAAGTCTTATTTATACTCGGCGCAGAAGAAGGGATACAGTGGAGTGGCTATACTTACCAAGCGGGAACCGGACCATGTGGAATATGGGATGGGAATGGAAGCATACGATAATGAAGGACGTTTCATTCGTGCGGACTTCGGAGACTTGTCGGTAGTCAGCGTTTACCATCCTTCGGGAACGAGCGGAGATGAACGCCAGGCCTTTAAAATGGTCTGGTTGGAAGATTTCCAGAAATATGTGATGGAGTTGCAGAAGTCTCGTCCCAACTTGATTCTTTGCGGCGATTATAATATCTGTCACGAGCCGATTGATATTCATGACCCTGTCCGGAACGCGACCAACAGCGGTTTCCTTCCTGAAGAACGGGAATGGATGACGCGTTTCCTGTCTGCGGGATATGTGGACTCTTTCCGTACGCTTTGTCCGGAGAAACAGGAATATACCTGGTGGAGCTATCGTTTTAATTCGCGTGCCAAGAATAAAGGCTGGAGAATTGATTATTGTATGGTCAGCGAGCCGGTACGCCCGCTGTTGAAACGGGCGTATATCTTGAATGAGGCCGTACATTCCGACCATTGTCCGATGGCTCTGGAAATATTATAGAATGGTAATACTCAATTTACGGGTGTCTCCTCCGTCGCGAAACTCGCCGAGGTAGACGCCTTGCCATGTACCTAAGTTCAAACGGTGGTTTTTGATGGGGATGGTGACCGAGCTTCCTATCAGGGAGGCTTTTATATGGGCACTCATATCGTCAGGGCCTTCAAGGGTATGGATGAAGTAGGGAGCACCGTCGGGAACGAGTTTATTAAAAAACGTCTGAAAGTCATGCCGTACGTCCGGGTCTGCATTTTCGTTGATAGTCAGTCCGGCAGAAGTGTGTTTGATAAAGACTACCAGCAGACCGCTTTCAGGAAGTGGGGGTAGCTGTGAGACAATATCGCGCGTGATTAGATGAAATCCGCGCGAATAATGAGGTAGTTGGATGTCAAATGTTGTAGCCATATATATTTTAGCTTTTTAAAATTTGGATGGTGGATTCAGATCCACATACGGATCTTTGACGGCTGATTCCATCATCGCGTTGATTGTGATTCCTGTGTCTTCTTTATAATTCCTTCTTTTGTTCCATTCACGTATGTCCTTGAGAGTGACATCACGTTTCTTTCTGTTTTGAGGGAAATTACTTTTTCTTTTCCTATCGGCATATTCATCCTTTCTGGCTGCGCTCATCATAGCTTGGATGGCAATGGCTGTCGATTCTTTATATGAAATAGTTTTGTTCATATTTTCTTTTTTTTGATTTTAATCTTTACGCCCTATCTGATACAAAGATACTTTTTTATACTTTTGCACGAAATAAAAATGCAAAATAGTTTATGGAAGATAGAATACAGAAAGCAGTGGAGCTTTTTAAGAGTGGATATAACTGCTCACAGTCGGTGGTAGCGGCTTTTGCAGACATGTATGGATTTACACAGGAACAGGCATTGCGTATGAGTGCTTCTTTTGGCGGGGGCATCGGACGGATGCGTGAAACGTGTGGAGCTGCCTGCGGCATGTTTCTGGTGGCAGGCTTGGAAACCGGTGCTACGGAAGCAACTGACCGGGAAGGAAAAGCTGCCAATTATGCGGTAGTGCAAGAACTGGCGGCTGAATTTAAGAAGCGTAACGGCTCGCTGATTTGTGGCGAATTGTTGGGATTAAAGAAAAAAGAGCCGGTCTCCACTATTCCGGAAGAGCGTACTGCTCAATATTATAGCAAGCGTCCCTGTGCAAAAATGGTTGAAGAAGCGGCAAGAATTTGGTCGGAATATCTCGAAAAGCATCCAAAATGAGCTCCTAAAATGCTTTTTTATTACAAAAACGGTAAAAAAGTGCTCAATAAAGTGTTATATAACATAAAAATAACTATCTTTGCCTCCGAAATAAAATCTGAAAGTCTTTATGGCTGGAAAGATTTTAAGCATGTCTAACTAAAATTGCAAAGCAAATGTTGAAAGAAAAAGCTGGTGTAATTGCAGGTACTATCTGGAATGCACTGAACGAAACAGAAGGAATGACTGCCAAGCAGCTTAAAAAAGCAACTAAATTGGTTGACAAAGATCTGTTTCTCGGCCTTGGCTGGTTATTGAGAGAAGACAAAGTCTCTGTGGAAGAAGTTGAAGGTGAACTCTTCATCAAATTGATCTAAGCGAGTAACTCACTTAAGCAATAAAAAAATGCGTTGGTACATAATCATAATGTTATCAACGCATTTTTTTTTATTCCGCCATTTACGTATCTTTGCACACCAAAAAGATAAAATAATAAGAATTCAGAATGAAGAATATACGCAACTTTTGCATTATTGCTCATATTGACCACGGTAAGTCGACTTTGGCTGACCGTTTGTTGGAGTTTACACATACCATTCAGGTGACTTCCGGGCAGATGCTTGATAATATGGATCTGGAGAAGGAAAGAGGGATCACTATCAAGAGCCATGCTATCCAGATGGAATATACTTATCAGGGTGAAAAGTATATCCTTAACTTGATTGACACCCCGGGACATGTGGACTTTTCGTATGAGGTATCGCGTTCTATTGCTGCGTGTGAAGGTGCGTTGCTGATTGTCGATGCTTCCCAGGGAGTGCAGGCGCAGACGATTTCAAATCTGTATATGGCCATTGAGCATGACCTTGAGATTATTCCGGTGATTAATAAATGTGACATGGCGAGTGCCAATCCCGAAGAAGTGGAAGATGAGATCGTTGAATTGTTGGGCTGCAAACGGGAGGAAGTAATCCGTGCGTCCGGCAAAACGGGGATGGGAGTGGAAGAGATACTGGCGGCTGTGATTGAGCGGATCCCTCATCCGGAAGGAGATGAAGAGGCTCCGTTGCAGGCTTTGATTTTCGACTCTGTATTTAATTCTTTCCGCGGAATTATAGCCTATTTCAAGATCGAAAACGGTATGATTCGCAAGGGAGACAAGGTGAAGTTCTTCAATACGGGAAAAGAGTATGATGCCGATGAAGTAGGGGTGTTGAAAATGGATATGGTGCCTCGTAACGAACTTCGTACGGGAGATGTAGGATATATTATTTCCGGTATCAAAACTTCCAAAGAGGTGAAAGTGGGAGATACCATTACGCATATTGCCCGTCCGTGTGAAAAGGCTATTGCCGGTTTTGAGGAAGTGAAGCCGATGGTATTTGCCGGAGTTTATCCGATTGAAGCGGAGGATTTTGAAGATCTCCGTGCGTCTTTGGAGAAGTTGCAGTTGAATGACGCGTCTTTGACTTTCCAGCCGGAATCTTCGTTGGCTTTGGGTTTTGGCTTCCGTTGTGGTTTCCTCGGATTGCTCCACATGGAGATTGTGCAGGAGCGCTTGGACCGTGAGTTTGATATGAATGTGATTACTACGGTGCCGAACGTTTCTTACCATATATATGATAAGCAAGGTAATATGAAGGAAGTGCATAACCCTGGTGGTATGCCCGACCCGACTATGATTGACCATATCGAAGAGCCGTATATCAAAGCATCTATTATTACTACTACCGATTATATCGGTCCTATCATGACGCTTTGTTTAGGTAAACGTGGTGAATTGATTAAACAGGAATATATCTCCGGTAACCGGGTGGAAATCTATTATAATATGCCTTTGGGAGAAATTGTGATTGACTTTTATGATAAGTTGAAGAGTATTTCCAAAGGGTATGCTTCGTTTGATTATCATCCGAATGGTTTCCGTACTTCTAAACTGGTGAAGTTGGATATCCTCTTGAACGGTGAGCCTGTGGATGCGCTTTCCACTTTGACGCATATTGACAATGCTTACGATATGGGACGCCGGATGTGTGAGAAGTTGAAGGAACTTATTCCGCGTCAACAGTTTGATATTGCCATTCAGGCAGCTATCGGAGCGAAGATTATTTCTCGCGAAACCATTAAGGCGGTTCGTAAGGATGTGACCGCGAAGTGTTATGGTGGCGACGTGAGCCGTAAACGTAAACTGCTTGAAAAACAGAAAAGAGGTAAAAAACGAATGAAACAAATCGGTAACGTGGAAGTGCCGCAGAAAGCCTTCCTCGCCGTACTGAAGCTGGATTAAAAAACACTGCCGCAAGCAATTTTTCAGAGATATGTTCTGAACAAATTGACTTGCGGTTAGTTTTTAATACACCAGGTGATTGCCTTCTGTCTGCAGAGCTTTCCTTGGCAATCACTTTTTAGGAACAAACAACTATAAATATGAGAAAAGTTCTGTCTTTTTCGGGCTTCCTGATGCTGGGGCTCGTCGTTTCGCAATTCCTGCCGATGATGGCAGGGGATGGCTATGGAGCTGTTAAATCCATATCGAATGTATTGCTCTATGTATGCCTTAGTTTTATAATGATTAATGTAGGCCGTGAATTTGTTCTTGATAAGACACGGTGGAAAAGTTACGCCCAGGATTATTTTATTGCCATGGCTACGGCTGCTTTGCCGTGGTTTATGATTGCCATCTATTATGTGTTTGTATTGCTGCCACCCGATTTTTGGAACAGTTGGGAAGCCTGGAAGGAGAATTTGCTGTTGAGCCGTTTTGCCGCACCGACATCAGCCGGTATTTTGTTTACGATGTTGGCGGCTATCGGGCTAAAGTCCAGTTGGATTTATAAGAAGATACAGGTGTTGGCTATTTTCGATGATTTGGATACGATTCTTTTGATGATTCCTCTTCAGATTATGATGATCGGGCTGCGCTGGCAGTTGATTATTGTGGTGGTGATTGTGTTCCTGTTATTATCGATCGGCTGGCAAAGGCTGAATAAATACGATTGGCGTCAGGATTGGAAGGCTATCCTCTTTTATTCAATAATCATATTTTTGGCTACTCAAATTCTTTATCTCGGTAGTAAGGAATTGTATGGGGAGGAGGGAAGTATTCATATTGAAGTCCTGCTGCCTGCATTTGTGCTGGGTATGATTATGAAACATAAGGAACATGATACGCCCGTGGAACGAAAGGTTTCTACCGGAATTTCATTTTTCTTCATGTTCCTGGTGGGGATGAGTATGCCGCATTTTATTGGTGTGAACTTTGCGGAGACTCATGCAGGTGCTTATTCCGTCACCGGTTCGCAGGAGATGATGTCGTGGGGAATGATTCTGTTTCATGTGGTGATTGTCTCTTTATTGTCGAATATAGGAAAGCTTTGCCCGATGTTCTTTTACCGTGACCGGAAGTTAAGCGAGCGACTGGCTCTTTCCATCGGTATGTTTACCCGTGGTGAGGTAGGAGCCGGAATCATTTTCATTGCATTGGGCTATAACTTGGGTGGTCCGGCGTTGGTAATTTCTGTTCTTACCTTGGTACTGAATCTGATTTTGACAGGAATTTTTGTACTTTGGGTCAAAAATCTTGCTTTAAGGAGTTATACTAATTAGAAAATTCTGTATATTGCAAAACTAATATTATAAAAACATTTCGTTATGACTATTTTGCGGACTATGCGGAACTTCTCGTCTATGAATATCACGGCGAGTATTCTTTTATTCCTGGCTGCTATCTCGGCAGCCATTATTGCGAACTCTTCTGTGGCTCCGGTATATCAGGAATTTTTGTCGCATGAACTTCATTTACAGATAGGAAATTTTAATTTGCTTTCGCATGGTGGGGAAAATCTGCGAATGATTGAGTTTATCAATGATGGTTTGATGACGATTTTCTTTTTATTGGTTGGACTGGAAATCAAACGTGAGCTATTGGTAGGTGAGCTTTCCTCTTTCCGTAAGGCGGTGTTGCCTTTCATTGCCGCTTGTGGTGGGATGTTGTTGCCTGTGATGATCTATTCGCTTATTTGTGTTCCGGGTAGTGAAGGCGGACATGGACTCGCCATTCCTATGGCTACGGATATTGCTTTTTCATTGGGGGTGTTGAGCTTATTAGGTAGCCGTGTGCCGTTGAGTTTGAAGATTTTTTTGACTGCTTTTGCGGTAGTCGATGATATCGGGGGAATTTTGGTGATCGCTCTTTTTTATAGTTCACATGTTGCCTATGGTTATCTTTTGGTAGCTATACTTTTTTATATTTTACTTTATTTTATAGGAAAGTATGGAACGACAAATAAGGTATTCTTCTTGGTGATTGGAGTGATTATCTGGTATTTATTTTTGCAATCCGGTATTCATAGCACTATTTCGGGAGTTATTCTTGCTTTTGTTATTCCCGCTAAACCTCGTCTGAATGTAGGGAAGTACATCGAAAAAATTCGTCATACCATTGCCGGTTTTCCGGCAATGCAATCTGAAAGCATTGTGCTGACTAATGAGCAAATAGCCAAGTTGAAAGAGGTCGAATCGGCTTCCGACCGTGTAATTAGTCCGTTGCAGTCATTAGAAGATAATTTGCATGGAACAGTCAATTATTTGATTCTTCCTCTTTTTGCATTTGTCAATGCCGGCGTTGTGTTTAGTGGGGGAGGCGAATTAGTGGGAGCTGTCAGTATTGCTGTTGCTGCCGGTCTGTTACTGGGAAAATTTATTGGAATATATTTCTTTACCTGGCTGGCTATAAAAATAAGATTGACTCCCATGCCTTTAGGGATGACCTGGAAGAATCTTTCCGGAGTTGCATTGTTGGGAGGTATTGGCTTTACTGTATCACTCTTTATCGCTAATCTTTCTTTTGGGGTAGACTATCCTGTATTATTGAATCAGGCCAAATTTGGTGTATTGACCGGAACCGTACTTTCCGGCTTACTGGGATATGTCGTACTTCGGATTTCGCTTTAATCTGTCGATTCATCGTCTCCATCATCTATCGGAAGAATTTTCATGCTTTCTTCATGTGGCAATTGTTCAACTTGGCGGAGTTTTCGTTCGATAGCGCGAGTCCGCTTACCCATTACTTCTTCTAGTTGGTCGCCGGCATTTTGAAGGTTTTTCTGTACTTTTTCGAGTAGTCCTCCGAATTTGCTGAATTCTGTTTTTACAGCTCCTAATACCGTCCAAACCTCTCCCGTTCGCTTTTGAATAGCTAACGTGCGGAATCCCATTTGCAGGCTATTTAGGATAGCCCCTAGTGTAGTAGGTCCTGTGACAACTATTTTGTAATCTTTTTGCAGAGTTTCTACCAGGCTTGTTCTTCGGATTACTTCGGCATAAATGCTTTCAAAAGGCAGAAACATAATGGCGAAGTCTGTGGTAAAAGGAGGATCTACATATTTGTCGTGAATGTCTTTTGCCATTTTCTTGATGGTTGTTTCCAATTGCTTGCCGGACGATTCTATCAATGCAGTATCTCCTGCTTCAAAAGCATCATAATATTGTTCGTACACATCTTTGGGAAATTTAGCGTCGATAGGCAGATAGACGGTGCTGTTCGCATCATCCTTTCCCGGAAGTTTGATTGCAAACTCAACGAATTCGGTTCCGCTTTTCTTGGTTTTTACATTAGCGTCGTATTGTTCCGGACTCATCATCTGCTCTAATAATGCTCCTAACTGAACTTCGCCGAATGTACCACGCATTTTTACATTGCTCAACACCTTCTTTAATCCGCCTACGTCTTGAGCCAGAGATTTCATTTCGCCTAGTCCTTTCTGCACATTCTCAAGTTGTGAGCGGACAATTTCAAATGATTGGCCAATGCGTTCGTTCAATGTCTTTTGCAATTTTTCTTCCACCATTGTCCTCATGTCATCCAACCTCTTTTCGGTCGATTTAATCAATGATTCCTGTTGACGGGCCATCATATCGAATTTATGACGCTGCAGCTCTCCGTTAGTCAACATATTTTTGTGCAATGCATCTTGCAATTGCTGCATATTCTGATTCAGCGTTTGAGTCATCTCCAAGCGGAGTTCCCGGATGCTGCGATTCAGTTCTTCGCGATTCTCCTGCATTTGTTGGCGCAAAGCTGTTTGCAGTTGTTCCGCTTGCGTTTGATTATTACCTTTTGTAAGTGACAGTATTAGTAAGACTATCACTAATGCGGCAACAACGATAAGTAAAATTAATTCCATTAATAAGTAAGAATTTCGTTTCCGGTTTCAGTAATCAGAATCATGTTTTCCCATTGGGCGGAAGGTAGTCCGTCGTCGGTGCAGACAGTCCATCCGTCGGCATCATCTATAAAGACTTCGTAGGTTCCCATGTTAATCATGGGTTCGATGGTGAAGGTCATTCCCGGTACGATCATCATGCCCGTACCCCGTCGGCCGAAATGTTCTACGTCCGGTTCTTCATGGAATTGCATACCTACGCCATGTCCGCAGAGATCACGAACTACGCTGAAACCGTTCTTTTCTGCATGTTCCTGGATGGCGGCGCCTACATCACCCAGTTGTTTCCAGGGTTGTGCGGCGGCAATACCTATTTCCATGCACTCTTTGGTGACCTGTACTAATCTTTGCATGTCAGGATTGACATCGCCAATCATAAACATACGGGATGCATCGGAGAAATATCCTTTGTAAATGGTAGAAACGTCCACATTGATAATGTCTCCGCTTTTTAGAATCTCATTTTTGTTGGGAATACCGTGACAAACCACGTCGTTAATGCTTGTGCATACACTTTTAGGAAATCCTTCGTAGTTGAGTGGGGCAGGGATAGCACCGTGGCTGGTGGTGAAATCATATACTAATACATCAATCTCTTCAGTAGACATTCCTTCGCGAATATTTTCTGAAATATAGTCTAACAGTGCAGTATTGATTTTGGCACTTTCCCGGATACCTTCCAGTTGTTCGGGGGTACGGAGTACTTTACGCGGTGGAAGTTTGTAACCTTGTTTTCTGTATTTCTGTATTTTTGCTTCTACTTCTGCCGGATAATTAGAGGGGGTAAACCGGAATCCCTTGATAAAGTTCTTCATTATGATAGCATATTTAATCGTATGACAAAGGTACGAGAATAAATGGAAAATATGCTTTCTTGCTTTCTAAAACTTTTCGATCCTCAATTATCAATAGGATTTACCATTCGTATGAAACGCTAACTTGAGGTATCCATTCCCATCTTTTTCGTATAGCATTATATTGGTATTGCATCCCTGTTTTGATTTTCCAGTTTTTATTTATTTTGAAAACGACATTACTTCCTAATTTGGTTGGTTCCACTTCGGAGGGGAGCCCTCGGTATCTTCGGGTATCGAGGTTTTGTGAACCATATATGTCGAGAGACCATCTGGAGGATAATTTATATTCCATTTGGCTTTGGATATGGAAATGATTGGAATTTTCTGCAAAGTCGCTTTTACTATGCAGGATAAGGTTCTTGTTTATTCTTAACCAGGAATAAGTGGGTAAAAAGGTGGAACCTGGCTTTTGGAACATCTTGTATGTGTGAATAGAAGGTCTCGAAAAGATTGTGGAAGATTTTAAAGTGGGTAGTGTGGGATCAAAATCTACAAATGGTTTTCGAGAGTACATTTTTTGCTCTATTTTTTCGATAAGCTTTCTGTTTTTCTTGATTTCCTGATCGGATTCCAACATTTGCTGAAGTCTCAATGAGTCCTGTTTGCTCCATTCTTGCCCTGTTGCGGATAAGGGGAACAATAATAAACAAAGAATATTCAATTGATATTTCCGAATGTCCATACACTGTGCTAGTAAAGTTTATTGTATGGACGGTGAAAAACAGGATATGCTGCTTTGAACGATTAGTGAATAGTAATTATTTCACATAATATGGGAATACTTTTCTTTTGTTTATGATAATTTTCTAGCTTTGAAAACCGGTTGTATCTTCTGAATTTCCGATTCAAAGCCAAACCAGTAGCCATGTCCTTCTTCATCGACAGGGAGGAAACATAGTCGTAGATTTTCACGGTATGCACCGTATACTACTTCCCAACTTTCAGGAGGTAACTGTCTTTTGGTTCTTACTTTTTCTGCCGGAGCTTTTTTTAATGACATACCTGCTTCTATCCATGCAATACTGACTTGTGTCAGGTAGTCGGGATAATGATTCTTGCAGAAATCATAAAGGATTAATCCTCTTCTTTCCAAGCTAAGAGGAGTGTCGATGACATCTGTCCGGACCAGATGGTCGAGTAGGTCATGTATGAAATGGGGGTTCTCCAAAATTAGTATACGGGTGATATTTCGCCAGGTAGGAGTGTTATAGAAACCGTCTAACAGGCGTGACAGATAATGGGCTGTTTGTAACTCATCTACCGTGATTTCACGGGTTTGAAGTACTTCGTATGGAGGAAGTGGAGAATACTGTATACCTAATTCATCCGCTCTTCTTCGCATTTCGGTGCCCGGAAGTAATTTCAGAGATTCCAGTTGGATTTCTCCTGCGCCATACTCGGTTAAGGTACGGACGTCGTCGAAAATCTCTGATAGATGGTAGAGTGGGAGCCCGGCTATCAAGTCGGCATGAGTTTCCATGTTTTCAAGTGAACATAGATAGTGGAGTCCGGCCAAAGCATCGGAGAGTTTTCCTATTCTTCGACTTTGTTCAAGCACGTTTTCCCGAAGGCTTTGGATACCGGCTTCCAGGTGCAGCAGACCTTTAGGCAGAGTGGCTAATTCCTGTTTGAGTTCATCGGAAAGTAGTGCCGGATGAATTTCCAGATGGAAACAGATGTCCGGGTATTCGCGGAATAAGTTTAATAGCTCTTTTGCCCGTTTATTATTGTAATTGAAAGTACGATCCAGTACTCGCACGTTTTTGATTCCGTGTTCGTGTATCACGTCGAGACGTTCTTTGATTGCTTCGAGAGATAAGGTACGAACCGGCTTTTCACCTCCACTGACACAAAAAGCACAGGTGTTAAAACATCCCCGGGTAGTTTCTAACTGCACAAATGGTTTGCTCCAATTGAAGAAACGGCTTTTTTCAGGAGGAACCAATTCAGAAAAGTTCATGACACGGGCAAGTCCGTTGTCCTGATATTCTCCTGATTCATTCAGGTAACAAAGTCCTGTGATTGATTTCCATTCCTTTCTTGGCTGATTCCACACTTTTAACCATAATGGAAATACTTCTTCGCCTTCTCCGCGAAACACTCCGCTTACAAATTTGTTCTTATATAAGAAAGCTTCATTATCTCCTAAAAATTCGGGACCTCCGAGTATAACACAGCAGTGAGGTAGTAATGCTTTTGCGCGTGAAACAATGTGCAGGAGTTGCTCATGATTGAATAGCCAATTGGTAGCTGCAATGATATCCGGTTGATGGCGGTAGATTTGATTGACGACACTGCCAGTGTTTTCATTGATCGTAGCGGAGACGGTACACCATTCAATGTCTGTATTATTTGCTATTTGGGCATGTAAGGCAGGTAATGCCAACGAAGAATGAGCGTACGAACTATTTAAATCAAGCCAAAGAAGTTTCATGTGGAAATTTTAATATTATCTTTGCAAAGGTACAAAAAACTTGTGGCTTGTAATGTATAGTAAATAAAAAACGCTAATTTTGTATTAATAAACGCAATAAACTAGAGAATTATGGAAATGATAAAGAAATATGCGGGTATCTTGATGATGCTGACTTTATTGGTTGGCTTTACTTCGTGTGAAGACGATGAAGATATTTATGACGATTTGATGGGACGTACTTGGGTTGGTGATTTATGGTTTGGTTCTGACAATAATCCGATAGAAAGTGGTATTCGTTTGGATAACAATGGTTTGGGAATAGATTACCAAGTCTTTGACTACGATGGTAGACCTGCCGGTGATTTGCCATTCCGTTGGTGGGTGGATTATGGAACATTGTATCTTGATTATGGTTATGATTTTGCTTTACGTGAGATTAGAGGTGTTCGTGTTAGAGGTCGTTATTTGCAAGGTGATTTGTATCTTGATGGAGGATATATTGATTATATTGAGTTGCAGATGCAATAGAATAAATTATAATTTAAATAGAAAAGGAGTTATATCAATCGATATAACTCCTTTTCTATTTTGAGCATATTGTTTTATTTTTTTAGAAACAACTTCTTAAATTCCGCCGGATAAGGCGTCTCGAACTCCATTAAATCTCCCGTTACCGGATGATAGAAACAAAGTTTGAAGGCATGGAGTGCCAATCGTCCGATAGGGTTGGGAGAATCTTCTCTTCCATATCTTCCGTCGCCGATAATAGGATGGCCTAAATCCTGCATGTGTACACGAATCTGATTCTTTCGGCCAGTTTCCAAATCGAGTTCCAACAGAGAATATCCGTTAGCGCGTTTGATTGTCTTATAGTGGGTAATAGATTTTGATCCACCGTCATCATATTCACTGGAACTTACGTAAAGCGTTTTATCAGTCAGCCAGGAAACGACTGTATCATAATCTTTTTCCATACTACCTTCCACTACAGCTACATATCGGCGGTCGGTCACTATCTCATGCCAGTTGTCGCGTAGCGTCCGCTGTGTTTTTTCGTCTTTGGCAAACATCATCAGACCGGAAGTATCTCTATCTAAGCGGTGAACGATAAACACACGGAATTGACGTCCGGAGCGTTGCACATATTCATTCAGTATCGTGTAGGCAGTGCGCTCTTTCTGACGCTCCGTATTGACGGATAGAAGTCCTTGCATCTTTTCGACGACAATGATATAGGCGTCTTCATATACAATCTTCAGCAATCTGTTATTAAATTCTTTCTTTCCCTTTTGCTTGCTAATTTTCACTTTCATGCCTGCTTCAAGGGGAAAGTTGAATTGCGTGGTTATCACATTATCAACAAACACGACCCGCTTGCTTAACAACGATTTTAATTTCGTGCGACTTGCATCCGGCATCTTGGCAGCCAGGAACTCCATTAATTCCATGGGCTCTTTGACTGCATAATTGGTATATTGAGCACGTGCTTTTTCAGCAGGAGTTCTTCTAGGTCTTTTTTTCATTTCTTTTTTCTTTTGAGAATTTATTTTTCACCACAGATTACACAGATTAACACAGATTTTTATTACTGATTATTATAATCTGTGCTAATCTGTGGTGAACTCTTTATCGAAGTTCCAGCAACACCACATTTTCTACGTGGTGAGTGTGAGGGAACATATCTACGGGTTGAACAGCCTTCACCTTATACTTTTCATCCAGTAATTGCAGATCCCGCGCTTGAGTAGCAGGATTACAACTAACATATACAATTCGTTTCGGTTCCGCAAACAAAATGACATCAATCACATCCTGGTGCATACCGGCACGGGGAGGGTCTGTGATGATTACGTCGGGGCGTCCATGCTGATTGATGAAATCCTGCGTCAGCATATCTTTCATATCACCGGCATAAAAAATTGCGTTCTTGATATCATTGATCTCTGCATTCACCTTTGCGTCTTCAATAGCTTCCGGCACGTATTCGATACCGATCACCTGACGGGCTTGGCGTGAAACGAAATTGGCAATTGTTCCTGTTCCTGTATAAAGGTCATATACCAGTTCGTTTCCTGTTAATCCGGCAAAGTTACGGGCTATCTTATATAAATTATAAGCCTGTTCCGAGTTAGTCTGATAGAATGATTTCGGGCCGACCTTGAAACGCAGGCCTTCCATCTCTTCAAAGATGTGGTCTTTCCCTTTAAATACGTGAACGTCCAAATCGTTGATGGTATCGTTGCACTTATTATTAATAATGTATAGAAGCGAAGTGATTTCGGGGAAAGAGTCCGCTACGAATTGGAGTAATTGCTTGAACAGTTCCATTTCGTGATCTTCTGTAATCTTGCAAATGACGATTACCATCAGTTCCCCTGTGGAAGATGTGCGTATAATCATATTCCGCAGCATACCTTCCTGTGTGCGCAGATTGATGAAAGAATAATCGTGTTCGTAAGCGTAGTCACGTACTGCGTTCCGGATGCGGTTGGATATATCATCCTGCAACCAGCATTTCTCAATAGCCAGTACTTTGTCGAACGCTCCCGGAATGTGGAAACCTACCGCATTCATCTGATCGTATTTCACGTCCTGACGAACTTCCTCGTTTGTCAACCAGCGCTTATTTGAAAAGGTGAATTCCAGTTTGTTTCTGTAAAACTCCGTTTTGTCAGAACCGAGAATCGGAGAAATCTCGGGAAGTTCGATCTTTCCAATACGTCTCAAATTATCTTCCACTTGCTTTTGCTTATATCTGATCTGCTCTAAATAGGGGAGCACTTGCCACTTGCAGCCACCGCATACGCCATAATGTTGGCAGAAAGGAACAGCGCGATTGGGCGACAGCTCGTGAAACTTTACCGCTTCAGCTTCGGCATATTTATTCTTTTTACGCTTGATTTGCAGGTCTACAACATCACCCGGCACTACATAGGGAACAAAAATCACCAGGTCGTTTACTTTTGCGATGGCTTTTCCTTCGGCAGCCACATCCATGATTGTTACCTTCTCCAATAAGGGAAGCTCTTTTTTCTTTCTTGCCACTTTTACACCAGTCTAATAATTACTTTGCAAAAGTAGGTATTTTTTTTGGAAAAAATTCGGGTATACAGAATTATTCCGGATTGTAATGTCGAAATTGCATTTTGATAGAAAGTTTTTTCGCAAAAAGTTTTCAAGTTTGCGAAATATCCTTAGATTTGCGAACAGAAAAAAGTCATAATGTAACTTTAAACACAATATTATGGATAAAAAAAGAGTTTATACCTTTGGTAATGGTCAGGCAGAAGGAAAGGCTGACATGAAGAATTTGCTCGGTGGTAAGGGAGCCAACCTTGCTGAAATGAATTTAATCGGAATTCCTGTCCCTCCCGGATTCACAATAACTACAGATGTTTGTACGGAATACAATACGTTAGGACGTGATAAAGTGGTTGAGTTGCTGAAAGATGAAGTTGTAAAAGCGATCGCTCATGTGGAAGCGTTGATGAAATCTAAATTCGGTGATGTTGAAAATCCTTTGTTGGTATCTGTACGTTCCGGTGCACGCGCATCTATGCCGGGTATGATGGATACGATCCTGAACCTCGGATTGAATGACGAAGTGGTGGAAGGTATTATCCGTAAGACGGGTAATGCACGTTTTGCATGGGACTCTTACCGTCGTTTCGTACAGATGTACGGTGACGTTGTGTTGGGCATGAAGCCTACCAATAAAGAAGATATCGACCCGTTCGAAGCAATCATCGAAGAGGTGAAGAAAGCGAAAGGGGTAGAACTGGATAACGAGTTGAAAGTGGAAGACTTGCAGGAACTCGTAAAGAAATTTAAAGCTGCCGTAAAAGAACAGACCGGAAAAGATTTCCCGACTGGTGCATACGAACAACTTTGGGGAGCTATCTGTGCCGTATTTGATTCATGGATGAATGAACGCGCCATCCTTTACCGTAAGATGGAAAGTATACCTGATGAATGGGGTACAGCTGTCAATGTACAGGCTATGGTGTTCGGTAATATGGGCGAAACTTCGGCTACAGGTGTTTGTTTCTCACGGGATGCCGGTACAGGTGAAGACCTTTTCAACGGTGAATACTTGATTAACGCACAGGGTGAAGACGTAGTGGCCGGTATCCGTACTCCACAGCAGATCACTAAGATTGGTTCTCAACGTTGGGCTATATTGGCTGGCGTAACCGAAGAACTTCGTGCTGCGAAATTCCCTTCAATGGAGGAGGCAATGCCGGAAATCTATAAAGAATTGGATGCTCTTCAGACTAAACTGGAAAATCATTATAAAGATATGCAGGACATGGAGTTCACCGTACAGGAAGGTAAACTCTGGTTCCTCCAGACACGTAACGGTAAACGTACAGGTGCTGCCATGGTAAAGATTGCTATGGACTTGCTCCGTCAGGGTATGATTGACGAAAAGACTGCTTTGATGCGCGTGGAACCGAATAAACTTGATGAATTGCTCCACCCTGTATTCGATAAGGATGCTTTGAAGAAAGCCAAAGTGTTGACCCGTGGTCTTCCGGCTTCTCCGGGTGCTGCAACCGGTCAGATCGTATTCTTTGCTGATGATGCTGCCGAATGGCATGCTGCCGGTAAACGTGTGGTGATGGTTCGTATCGAAACTTCTCCGGAAGACTTGGCCGGTATGGCAGTTGCCGAAGGTATTCTTACGGCTCGTGGCGGTATGACTTCTCACGCGGCTGTTGTGGCTCGTGGTATGGGTAAATGCTGCGTATCGGGTGCAGGTGCATTGAATATTGATTATAAAAACCGTACGGTAGAGATTGACGGTGTATTGCTGAAAGAAGGTGACTATATCTCTTTGAACGGAAGTACAGGTGTAGTATATAATGGTAAGGTAGAAACGAAAGCTGCAGAGCTTTCCGGCGACTTTGCCGAATTGATGACACTGGCTGATAAATATACTCGTTTGCAGGTACGTACCAATGCGGACACTCCTCATGATGCGGAAGTTGCACGTAACTTCGGTGCGGTAGGTATCGGCCTTTGCCGTACAGAACACATGTTCTTCGAAGGCGAAAAGATCAAAGCAATGCGTGAAATGATCCTGGCGGAAAATGCAGAAGGACGTCGGAAAGCATTGGCTAAGATTCTTCCATATCAACAAGAAGACTTCAAAGGTATCTTTAAAGCAATGGCTGGTTGCCCGGTAACCGTTCGTTTGCTCGATCCTCCTTTGCATGAGTTCGTTCCTCACGATTTGAAGGGACAGCAAGAAATGGCGGATACGATGGGTGTAAGCCTGCAATATATCCAGCAACGTGTAGAATCACTGTGTGAACATAACCCGATGTTGGGGCACCGTGGTTGCCGTTTAGGTAATACTTATCCTGAAATTACTCAAATGCAGACACGTGCAATTTTGGGTGCTGCATTGGAACTGAAGAAAGAAGGAGTGGAAACTCATCCGGAAATCATGGTTCCGTTAACCGGTATCTTGTATGAATTCAAGGAGCAGGAAAATGTGATTCGCTCGGAAGCTAAGAAATTGTTTGAGGAAGTAGGAGATAGTATTGACTTCAAAGTCGGTACAATGATCGAGATCCCGCGTGCTGCTTTGACTGCCGACCGTATTGCTTCTTCTGCCGAGTTCTTCTCATTCGGTACAAATGACTTGACGCAGATGACCTTCGGTTATTCTCGTGATGATATAGCTTCTTTCCTTCCTGTTTATCTGGAAAAGAAGATTTTGAAAGTAGACCCGTTCCAGGTTCTCGACCAGAATGGTGTGGGACAGCTGGTACGTATGGCTACAGAAAAAGGCCGTGCTATCCGTCCGGATTTGAAATGTGGTATCTGTGGTGAACATGGTGGTGAACCTTCTTCTGTGAAGTTCTGTCACCGGGTAGGTTTGAATTACGTTAGTTGTTCTCCATTTAGAGTGCCGATTGCCAGACTGGCGGCGGCGCAGGCAGCTATTGAAGGATAGTCAAATACGCTGGTTAGGTACTTAACTATCTGATAAATCAATATTAATCAGTAAGTTATAGAGGGATTTGCTTTTATAGTAAGTCCCTCTTTCTATTGTTATAATAGTCTGTTTTTAATGATTGTTTGACTCTATGTTTGCATAAAGGAAGCATGGTGTTTGCAGTGAATATGTTATGTTAAACAATTAAATATTAGATGATTATGGCAACATTTAAAGCATGTGTTAGGTCACAGAGAAGTGATGGCTTGTTTGCTGTATTAATAAGGGTTACTCATAATAGAGTTGCAAGATATATAAATACAGATAAAACAGTAGATAAATCCAAATTACGTAAAGGGGAAATTAAAGACCCTGAAATACTTTCTTATTGTTCCAACCTTATTAAACTCTATAGTGATAGATTGAATGCTGTAGATATATCCAGTTGGGATACCAATGAGGTTGTATCCTATTTACAACACATAGATGAAGATATATCTTTTTCTAAATATGCTAGGAAGTATGTTTTGGAGATGGCTACTGTTAGGGGGATGGTTAGGAATGCAAAGAACTACAGATGGGCATATCAATCATTGGAAAGGTTTGCAGAGTCAGAGAATATAATGTTTTCAAAGCTTACTACAAAGTTTATTCAAGACTGGATTAGCTCTTTAGCATCTACAAATAGGGCAAAGGAAATGTATCCAACTTGTATTAGAATGATATATAATGCAGCTCTTGAAGAGTATAATGATTATGATAAGAATATCATCCGAATCAAATTACAACCTTTTAGGAAGATTTCAATACCTAAAGCTGATGTTCCAGAGAAGAGAGCTTTGGATATAGATATATTAAAGAGATTCTTTACAGGTGAAATACCTGAATCTAATTTAAAAGTATCTCTACCAGAATTAAGTAGAGATGTAGCAGAAATGGTTTTCTGTCTAGCAGGGATGAATACAGCAGACATCTTTGAACTACGTAAGGAGAATTTAAGAGAGGGAGTATTATGTTATCATAGATTAAAGACAAAGAAGTTTAGGCGTGATGGTGCATATTTGGAAATCAAGATACCATCAAGGATATTATATTTATTCGAGAAATACAAGTCAGATAATGAATACCTTCTGAATTTTAATAAAAGGTATCAGGATGGTAACTGTTTTAATGTTAATGTAAACAATGGTTTAAAATCTTATTGCAAGTATAATGAACTTCCTGATATCTGTATTTATAATTTCAGGCATTCATGGGCTACCATTGCCCAGAATAATTGTGGAGCTAGTACAGCAGAGGTTGGGTTTGCATTGAATCATTCATCCGCACATAGGGTAACAGAAGGGTACATTAAGAAAGATTATTCTCCAATTAGTATATTGAATAATAAGGTTATTGAATATGTATTTGGGTAATATTAGTTGGTGCTGATAGCACCACAAGTGGTAAAAAGAATCTTTATAGCTAGTAACTATAGGGATTCTTTAGTATCTTTGCGCACTAAGGTGTATATTTTATATAAATATTATATGAGTAGAAGCAGCCAAGACCTTAAGGTTGATTAAACAGAGGAAGTAGCAGACTTTCAAGAGTTAGGAGATGAGTTAGCTAATCTTGACCTCAAGAATGCTTTTGCTGTTGACCTTGATAGTCTATTGCACCAACTATGGGAGATTAGAGCAGATAACAATATAGCTTTCAAGAACCTTAATAATGCAGTTATGTACTGGGCACTTGATGAGGAACACCCATTCAAAGTTGCTATAAGAAGGAGCTTTACCTTAAATAAGAGCTATTCCGCAAGTGAAACACAGGATAGGCTGACTCTTATAGTCCAATACCATCTACATAAAGCACTGAAACCTAGAAAATATGTAGCCTTATTGAAGAATATGTATGCTACTGATAGAACATCTAGGAATAAGTATATCATTAGAAGTGAGAATCCTAGAGATTTTAAAGGACACATTAGTAGGATAGCCATCAAGGAGAACAATCTTTTGAAATACTTTATGCTCCAGTAAATTCCCATGTATTCATTTTTATTTTTATTAGGGAAAGTGAATACAAAAGACTACTTTTGACCATAACTAATAAAAAGAACTATGAACACAATAAATAATATTACATTTGATGACAATCAATTACCTGATAGTAGATATGAAATACTATTTTGTACAGGAATCCCTAAATCATTTGAAGATGGGCATCCTAGTATGATTCAAATAATCAATGGTGCAGATGTAAACTGTGAAAATGTAGACTTGAAGTGCAAAGTAAATTGGCTAGAGAAAAATAAAGTTATTGAATCAATTAGCTTTATGATGCCAAGAGATGATGCTCATCTAAAAGATGTATTCACAACTTCTCCTTATGGGTTAATCAAGAAAAATAGAACTGGAATTGGAGCTACAACGCTTGAATTAGATTCTCCAAGAAATAGTATTGTAGTTGTTCCTACAAGAACATTAGCCTATAGTAAAGCTGTGAATAGTAGAATTGAAGGAGATGAAAATAAGTACAAGATACTTTATGTAGGTGGAAAAATCACAGGATTCAATCCTCCTAAAATACCCACATACCTTGCTGATTCATCCATTAAATACAAGAAGTTCATAGTTGTTGCTAATAGTTTACCAAGCTTATTAAACATCATAGGAAAAGAAAACTACAAAGACTACTTCCTCATGGTAGATGAAATTGATTCATATCAATATGATTGTAGCTACAGACCTGAAATGGAAGATGTTATTGACTATTATTTTCAGTTTCCCCCAACCCAAAGATGTCTGGTCTCTGCTACTGTCAGTAGATTCTCCAACAAATTAATAGAAGATGAACCTGTTATTAATGTGGAATTTAATGAACCTCTCCCCAGAAATATCAGATTAATTCATACAGATGACACTAATATACGAGTCAAAAAGAGTATTGAAGATATTATATCCACTCATCCAAATGATAAAATATTGGTAGCATATAATTCAATATCAAACTGTGGATATATTATTAATAGCCTTGCAGATGAGTTGAAAACAGATTGTGCAATGCTATGCAGTACCAAGAATGAATCCACTGTGGAACATTACAGTGATATCACTGATAATCAACTCCCCCAAAAGATTTCATTTATGACTTGCACCTACTTTGTTGGTATTGACATTACAGAGAGATTCCATCTAATCACTGTTATCAATTCTAAGAAATTCCATACAGTGCTATCTGTTGACAAATTACAACAGATAGCAGGTAGATGTAGAAGTTCAGAAGGTTTACTTAGTGAGACTATAATCTACTCAACCAAAGAAAGTACCAATAACCTTAATCCAAATGATGTATGCAATGAAGCATTAATAGATGCTAAACAATTAATCCACTTTGGTAAGTTATATTCAACTCTAAAATATAAATTCCCTACAACAGATATATTTAGAAATGAAATTGATACAACAGAGTTTATTAGAAAGACAGCTAGAAGTTATCATGGAACTAAACCTGTTCAAATATTGAGGCAAGATATTCATGGAGATTTAATGCCTTCATTTTTCAATATAGATTATATAAGAATACAAATTGAGTTATTAAAAAATCTATATTCTCAAGCCCCCCATCTAATGGACAAATTAATTGTTGAAGGACATAATATAGAATATCAAAACCTCCAAGAACAAGAAAGAATAACAGATGCCGTTATTGAAGAAACAGATGCACAAACTCTATTATCAAATGAAAGTCAAAGAGATGAGCTCATTACGCTATTACGAGAAGAGACAACTCTGGAAGGTAGAGAAAGAACTGCTAATACCCTGCGTACACAATGTTCTTCAGCAAATAGAATATTCCTTGAGCACTTTATTGAGTTACACAAGTATGTTCCATTTGAAACTCTAATAGATAAGTTGGTACTATATAATAAAGCTAGTGAGTATAAAAAGCTAAGAAATTATGTGCTATTTTGGGCTTTAGAAGAGAGTCATTCAATAAAAGTTACAATGCGGCAAAATCTACCACTTAATGAAACCTACACTGGAGAAGAATTAGCTGCAAGATTTAATACCATATCTGGATTATTGGGGCTTGGAGAATTAAGTTCAAGACAAGCCATTCCATTTTTAAAAGAGTTCTGTAAACTTTCTACTAGAACTACTAAAAGAGTAAACAATACTCCTACAGGTGCATATAAAATCCTTAGCTATAACCCTTTTGGGCTAAATGTAGAGCCGTTGCAACATATTCCCGCGACTAAAGACATGCGTAAAGAATTCATATTCTAAAGTTTGTATTCACTTCTCTTATATTATAATTCCAGAGTGAATACACAACTATATCCTCAATCCCTTGTTTTCCCACCAGAAGGCAGGGGATTGCTTTATATGTATATAACTAATATATAGCAATTCCTACTGTCATCTGATATACAGTCTCTCTGATATTTTTAATTTTTATTTTAAATTTCTGCAAACTTGATATCTACAAGTGCACTCTAAGTCACCTTTTCACCCACCCCAGACCTTAAGAGTGGGATATCCCCCTGTGCATATTGGGGATTACTGGATTCATATAGTTAGCTCATTACCCCACCATAGTAACTGAATCAACAGCAGCAGAATGGTCTGTCTGCACAACAATAAAATTACAAGATTATGGAAAAGTTAAAGTTCTTAGAGACAGTGACAGTTAACGAGTTCAAAGCTCAAAAGGGAGTAAGTAAGATTGAAGTAAAGCAGAATCCTCATACAGGGAAGTGCTTCTTTGTTTATGGCTGTGAAACTGGAGCAGTAAGTGACAAGTTCCTTAATGGAGAGGTTACCAATCCTGTTATCTCTCAAGTATGTTCACCAGATACAGGTGACATGTTCTATATGCTGCACCAAAGAGGTGAAGGTGGAGCTATGACACTGGCAACTCTATGATGGTTATTAATGTTGACCTCAAGGAAGTAAGTCTATTAGGGCTTGCTTCCCTTTTTCTTTATAGACTGTGTATAACAATTAACCCTATTCAGACATGTTGAACTTAAGAGTTTCATCCAAGAAGCAGGCTAAGATTAAGCTTGCTCTTCAAGGCTGTGCAGGTTCAGGAAAGACCTATTCAGCATTACTTTTAGCTTATGGTCTATGTAATGACTGGACTAAGATAGCCATTATTGACAGTGAGAATGGAAGTGCAGACCTTTATGCTCACTTAGGTGCTTATAATGTATTAAGCCTAAGTGATAACTTTACACCTGAAACCTACATACAGGCTATTGAAGTATGTGAAGGTGCTGGCATGGAAGTTATTATAATTGATAGCATTTCCCAGTGTTGGGATAACTTGCTTGAATACCATGCAGGATTACAAGGTAACAGCTTCACCAATTGGCAGAAGGTGACACCCAGAATCAATGCTTTCATGCAGAAAGTATTGCAGTCTGGAAGTCATGTTATATGCACTATGAGATGCAAACAAGACTATGTTCTAAGTGAGAAGAATGGCAAGATGATACCGGAGAAAGTAGGACTTAAAGCAGTCATGAGAGATGGTATAGATTATGAGTTTACCATAGTCTTTGACATCAACATGAAGCACCAGACTATTGCATCTAAAGATAGGACAAACCTGTTCATAGGTAAGCCTGATTTTACCATTACACCTGCTACAGGTCAGATAATACTTGACTGGTGTAATGATGGTGTCAATTTGGAGATGATAAGAAGTAAGATTAAGAGTAGTAAAACCATTGAAGAACTGACTGCCATCTATCATCAATTTCCTGAATGGTATCAACAGTTAACATCAGACTTCATGCAGAAGAAAGAAGTACTTATGGACAAACAGAATCAACCAACTATTAACTATACCCCTAATTACATTAGATATGGAAATAATGCAGTTGCAGCCAGTCAGAGCTAATCTGATATACCCTAATAGAAATAAGGTAGATAACCCTTATATTCAAACAGTTGAGCCAATAGAAATCATCAACACAGGCATTATATCAACAAATCCTGTAGAAGCTGATTCCATAAGCACCAGAGAAGGTAATAAGTTACCTTTTATTGAGGCTAATACAAAGGAAGCAACCATGCAGTACCTCAAGGAGGAATGTATTACACCTGTGTTCTCTAAGGACAATGAGGTTACTATATCACACTCCAGTTTCATTGAAACTGTATGGGAAGCAGCTAATAAAGTCTTCTCCAATGAGAGAATAGAAGAACCTGCCATCAGGGTAAGTCATGTAATCAAAGGCAGAATACCGGAAGCTATTCATAAGCCAGTGAATCAACTATTGGAATCTGATAAAACCATCTACTTTGAGAGAATGATGTTCTGTTTTGAGATACCTACCATATATGAGGATATTGCAGGTAACAGACTGAATTTAACCATAGGTGGAGTCAGGGCTTATAACCATGAGAACCTCTACAGCAAAAAGGGTGCAGAGAAGTTCAAGGTGTTCATTGGCTTTCAAAACATGGTATGCTGTAACATGTGTGTATCAACAGATGGTTACAGGTCAGAATTAAAGGTTATGAGTACTGCTGAACTATTGAATGCAGTGATGAGGCTGTTCCAAGAATACAACATAGCCAAGCACTTGTATTATATGTCAGCCTACAAGGATACTTATATGAGAGAGTCCCAATTTGCCCAGTTCTTAGGTAGATGCAGATTATATCAGTTCTTACCTGTAGACCAGAAGAAGAAGTTACCACAGATGCTAATGACTGATACCCAGATAGGATTAGTTGCCAAAGCATATTATAATGATGATAACTTTAGCACCCTTTTGGACAGCAGGGAAATTAGCATGTGGAATGTGTACAACTTACTAACTGGAGCTAATAAAAGTAGCTACATTGACAACTTCTTGGACAGGTCACTTAATGCCACCCAATTGACAGAAGGACTTAATAAGGCTTTATATGGTGAAAATGAATATAGTTGGTTCATTAATTAGTGCATCTTATGGATAGTATAATGAATGTAGCAGAGGTTCAATTGAGCTATAAAAGCAATGTCAAATCATCAACTAGATACAAGATAAATAGCTCACAGGATGCCTATGAACTATTGATAAAGTACTTCCCTGATGATACAATAGAATACAAGGAAAGCTTTAAAGTAGTGCTACTTAATCAGTCTAACAGAGTACTGGGTATAGTACCTATTTCAGAAGGTGGAATATCTGCAACTTATGTAGATGTAAGGTTGATATTACAAGCTGCCTTATTGGCTAATGCAACACAGGTAATATTGGCACATAATCACCCTTCTGGAAGCATGAAACCCAGTACTTTGGATGATGTTTTGACTGAAAAAGTAAGGAAGGTGGCTGAACTCATGGAGATTCATGTAGCAGACCATATAATCTTAAGTCCAGAGAAGGAATACTACTCCTATCATGATGAAGGAAAACTATAAATACTTAACCTTCTAAGGTCTACATTACCCTACCTTCTATTAAATCCATCCCCCTCTGCTGTTATTATACCATTATGATGGGAAATTTTGAGAATCTCACTTTGTTGGTATAATATATTAATAAGTAAGCAGGATAAATTGTATCCACTTCTATTTCTTATTATTAAGAGAAGTGAATACATTATCAATAACAGATGGTATTTTATTGTAAAGTATAGAGAAGTGCTGCTATAATTACTTAACCACTTGAGGTTCGGTGAAGTATGTAAACATGAATTATAGCAATAGTTAGTAAGTTAGATTAAATTAAATGTCGATTGAATTATGTGTGAGATAATCTTGATTCTAGTGGGGGTTGTCCTCACAAGTATGATACTTAAGGATTAAGAGGTTATATACCTCTTACTATGTGTTTTTATTGTTGTTGATAGCCCTAGTTCATCATGGACTGGGGCTTTAACTTGTGTATATATGACAGCATTAGATATGATATTACAGTGGCTTATATTGATAGTTACTGGTACTCTATTTATCAATTGGGCATACAGAAAGTGAACAATTAGCCCTACCTTGGTATTATAAGGATATAGCCTGCATCTATGGTATTGATATGCCTTGAAACCTATTAATTTATGACTGTCAGATGATGAAGTATGACTGGAAAGTTCTATCTTTGCAGCAGTATTAATTAAATGACAATTAATGAAATAGATGTTTAACTAAGACATATTAGAAGAAGAAGTGTTTGCTTCTTGCTTGATGTTATCAGAGAAATCGCCAATTTCAATCAGATATAACCATCAAAAGCAGGTTAGTGAATGCTCATACCATATAGGTGTGGGCTTTCCTTATTTGCATGGTTATAGGTGTTTGGCGATACCTTCTGATAAGCAACTAAGGTTAGGCTCACACCTTCTTTTTGTAGTATGGCTACAAAAGGAAATTATCATGAAGAAAAGGTGTTGCTTATTTTTGTTTTTCGTTTTGCTAAGTTGTTATAATATCAAGGCACAAAAACAGTATGAGGTATTAAGAAGTGCAAAGTACATATCTATCATGATTGATGAAGATGACTTTCACTCTAATCCTGTTTTGAACTTTTTCACAGGTGAACTATGTGAATATTTTAAATCTTTAAACATCATTTGTCGTATAAATAAATCGCTAAATGATTTAGAACCTTGTGCTAAATGTATTTATGTAGAACCTATCTTTTCAGGAAAGGCAAATCTTGATACGAGAGGTGTATGGCAATACTATTTTTATAAAACTAAACTCTATTATTACACAGCATGTCCCCAAGAAGAAGATGACAATGAATATACTATTGATTTAGGTAACATAGTTACAAAGACAAGCCATGGAGCTTTAAAATCCATATTTAAGAAGAAAATTGGCTTATAATTCTCCACTACAAAATTAATAATATGATAAAATACAATTCACAATTGACTTTCCGAATAATATTTGGAATGTTACTATTCTGTTCTACAATAGTTAAGGCTCAATTAGTAGGAACTAATGTTCACAATTATACAGATTTTCACAAGTACACTTATATAAAAACAATATCTAATAATATAATGAGATATGAATGCTGGGAAAAAACTCATCCTTATTTTATAGGATTACAGACAATAAGTGTTCAAAGTAATATCATTCTACAGTATACTTTTGGTATAGAAGCAAAACATGCTATACCTCAATGCACGAAGTTTGTACAAGACAGTTATTATGAAGTACAGAATTCATTACGTGAAGGATGTATATCACATCAGACAAGAGACAATGAAGACATTTATCAGATGCCTGACAACATAGAAGTCATACTGCACTACAACTATAAAGATGGAAAGAACTCATACACAATGTGTTCTACCTTAAAATAGTATGGAACACAATCTATCGTTTTCTATAAGTAAGGTGCAATTACCTCTAATTATAGTTAAGGTAAAGGAAAAGTACATTTGCTTCATCTTAGATACTGGAAGCACCTGTAGTCTGATAGACAGCACTGTAGTTGAATATTTTAAAGATATAGTAGAACCTGTTGGTGATTATTATATCAATGGAATAGAAGGAAGTAAGCATAAGGTAGATATGATTACTCTACCTTTCATTTTTGAAGGTCAGATGTATAAACCTAAATTCTGTGTAAAACCTCTACTTGATGCCTTTAAAAGCATTGAGGATGAAAGTGGAATACAGGTACATGCTCTTCTAGGTACTGACTTTCTACTAGAGAATAAGTGGATTATTGACTTTGAGAAATTGAAACTTATGTATTAAAATATAATAAAGCATTATGAAAAAAGTATTTTTAGTGTTGGCTGTAGTTCTACTATGTACAGGATGCAGCAAAAGTGATGAGAATGAGTCATTAACAGGGTATCCAGAGATGTCTGAACCTGATGATGTCTGTTCAGCTATGGATGATATAGAATTCATGAAGTACTGTTATGATAACTTTGATGTAAACAAAGATGGCAAGGTGTCTCCTATTGAGGCTCAAGCAGTCACAACTATTGGCTTTGGTAATTCAACCACTAATATAAATGGTGTATTGACTAAAGTGAAATCCTTAAAAGGAATACAATATTTCACGAATTTAACGTCTCTTGAATGTAATTGTTGTATCATAAAATCATTAGATGTATCAAAAAACCTCAAATTAGCCTCGTTAAAATGTAATAGCTGTGGCTTAAAAGATTTGGATGTATCTAAGAATAAGAACTTGACTCATCTAGAATGTGGTAATTTACTCATTATTGATAGTAATAATAATGATATAATTGATGAAGATGAACTCGAAAACATGAACTCTATTCAGGAGTTAAACCTGTCTAGTAACAAAAGTTTACAGGAATTGAGGTGTAAAAATTTATGGTGGGCTACTAGCCTTGATTTATCTAATAATCAAGAATTAAAGATATTAGATTGTGAGCAAGCATCCATTTCAACATTAAATATATCTAAGTGTCCCAAATTAGTTGAATTAAACTGTGGACTAACAGACATACATATATTAGATATATCGAATAATTTTGAGTTGGAAAACATAAATTGTAATTATAGCAAAATTGCAAGCTTAGATATATCTAACAATCAAAAGCTTAAATCACTGAGTTGCAGCTATACAGCAATTAGTACTTTGGATATATCTAATTGTCTCCAAATAGAAAAAGTATATTGCTATGACTGCTCTTTATCTAGTATAACTATGAAAAGAAGCCAAGATAGATACAAAATATTTGGATATGTAAGTGTAGGCAATGTCTACTATATTGATTAGAAGGTATCTAAAGTTAAATCATATAGGATAATTGCAGTCTCTTATTAATTTCATCACTAATCATAGCCAGTTATCATCTCTAAAAGAAACATGATAAATACATAAAAATAAGTTACCCTGCTTACCCTACAGTAAGGTAAGTGGGTAACTTATATTTTAATGGTTATTCAGATTGCTTTTCTTTCAAAACATGACCTAATGTTTGCATTGACAATGACCTAAATCCAGTTTTCTGCACCAATACCTGTTCAATTTGAGCCGGTTGCATAAATGCACTTGCTGCTTCCATTACATGTTTCGAAAAAGCTGATTAAAACTTTTTCTTCAACAGAAACAGCTTTAAACTGTACATTTTTCTCATTTACTAAAGCTATTTCATCTTCATTAAACCAATACTGAAATCCTGTTTCATAAAGGCTTAGTAATTGTGCAAATAGCTGGTCAAGCGGTATGCCATGTTGAGTATTAATATGCTCAACTTCAAAACATAAACATCTCCCATTGGTCTCGAAATCTTTAAAAAATTGCTTTTTGTTTGTAATTCCAGTAAATGGAACTATAAATTCTTGCAATTCAAAAGGAATGATAGAATGAAACCATCTTGCTTTACCAATGCCATGTGTACCCCCAAGGATGATAGCAGTATGACTAATCACCCTTTCTTCTTTTAATGAAGCAACCATAGCAACTAACCATTTTTTCAAGCAAGACTGCCAGTATTCTTTGTTGGTAGTAATAATACTACTAGCTAACAATGATACATAGTCTTTCCCATCCCATTCTGGCAAATTATTCAGATAGCCTGCAAAAGGATTAAACTTTTGCACATAGCTTGCAAATATAGCCTTCCTAAGTAAATCCTTAGAACATGGAATATTAGCGTTTCCGATATCCTTTAGCATTAAGTTGAGTTCATAATCAGACAGGTAATGAAACTCTTCTGCATCTGAAATCCTCTTGTAGACTATTCTATGGGTATTTTCATTGTATCTGAATACATATGTTCTACTCAAGAAATTTTGGACTTGTTGAATTGCTATCATGGTTATGGCATGATTAGACAATGTTGTTAAATCAGTAGTTTTCATAAATTACCTCCTTTCTGGATAATGAGTTCCCTCAACTGTCCTTTGGACAAATACAACTTACCGCCAAATTCTATTAGCGGAAGTTCGCCTTTGGCTCTCCAATTAAACAATGTTCTTTTAGTAACCTTGAATATTTTTTCAAGGTCAAATAAATCATAAAGGATATTAGAATCCTTTTCCAATTTTTCTACTGCCTGTCCATCTCTTAGATGTGCAGTAGCTGCATTGGAAGCAGTTGCCAGATAATTTTCATTTTTCTGCTTCATTTTATTTATTTTTTCGTTGTGTGGTACACCACAACATAATTTATTTAGTTCTCCAACTGTACCACTGGAGTAAGCTATTGCAGGAACGAACAAGGCATAAAAAAACACCCAACAGAATTGGTATCTATTGTGTGTGTTATCTGAACCTGTCCACCTTTACTATCTACACTTTTGTAAAGGCTTCACTCTAATATCCGGAGTGGCTGCTGCGTCATTAGAGAGTGCAAGCTGATAAGGCATTGCCGAGTTCATGTCCTGCATAAACTCTTTGCAAAGGAATGTATTTCTTTTGAATGAAACAAATATATTGAAAGCTTTCTTTGTTGATTTCCTCATTTTTCATTCTTTTGCACTATGAAATTATTGTAACAATTAAATATATAGTATAATTGACGTTATATTGGACTATCTGTTTTAGTGAAGGCTATTTGTAATCTTCGACCTCTCATATACAGTTACATCACCATCTGTGTATTTATCCTATTTAAGAAAAGGTGCAGAACTTAGTAGCCTCTACCTTAATCTTAATATAGGTCGATTTATGCTTTATCGGCAACAAATTATATCAAGTTGATATCTATTGAATAATACTTTAAACTAATTTAGTTATGAAACAGAAGGAGGAAACTTAGTATCTATATACTATTATATTAAAATATTTTTGCTATTTTTGTAACAGAGCAATCAATGACAGACTGTATTGAATGTGCTGAAGGACTATTATAGAATTAATGAAGTTTTCAGTATGCTTGCAATGAAAGACTAACTTGTTGATTAATAGACAAGACTGGCGGCGGCGCAGGCAGCGATAGAAGGATAGTCAAATACGCTGGTTAGGTACTTAACTATCTGATAAATAGGCTGTAAATACTTGTGAAAGTATTTGCAGTCTATTTTATTTTAGATTATCATTGATTTTTAGTTGGGATTAATAGTATTTCTCTATTCCGCCAAATCCTGTGATCTTTTTATTTTCTTTCGTTTTATTGATAAAGTTGTTTAATCGCTTTTCAAATTCTTCAGGTCGTTTTCTGGCTGCTTCAATGTATGCAATTCGGATACGTTTATATGCGTCGGAAAAATGGAGATAATTTTCCCATATTGTCTTATCTTCCTTCAATCTTTCAATTATATCATTGGGGAAAATGAAAGGATCAGATAATACATTTCGTATTTTATCCTCAAATTTGGGGTGTATCATTTTATTTTCCAATAGCCACTTAAGTCTTTCTTTGTTAGCTTGCGAATAGGTACTTTTAGGGTTTCTGGGTGTGAAATGCTGAATTTTATGTTCTTTGTCGAGCGATTTTATCGTACTGTCAATCCACTCGAAACAAAGAGCTTCTTCAACAGCGTCGTTGTATGTGATACTTTTTTCGCCTGAAGATTTGCTGGGAAATACAAACCAAACTTCATTGGCAGTCTCAAAGTTGTCATTCAACCACTTTCGCCAATCTTTTCTGTTCTCGAAATACTTTATTTCTATTGACATAACCAATCGTTTAAACTAACTGTTTTATTGCCTTAACTTTCATAATATCGAAGCATTTTACACTATACAATGTCAGTCAAACGCGTCTGTGTCTGATGGCTGAAAGGCTTACCACCCGTCAAAGATACTAAATCTTAAAGAAACAGTCTTCATTACTTCTTAAATCCTTTGGCTTATTATGGTATGACGACACTCACTACATGCAATATATTTGAATAAGAATCGATAGCAAGAATTTTGTGTTGCTATATAATATGATGTACAGAGTCTCCGTTAAACATTTATTTGGTGTTTATTATAAAAAACTAACTAAATGTTTGTTTGTTCATAAAAACTGCTTTACATTTGCACCCAGAAATCAATCGACCGAATTGGGGTCTAACGTTTAATTTAAAAAACAAAGAAAATGAAAAAGGGTTTATTATTGGTAGTTGTGATGTTAGCAACTATCGCTGTAAAAGCACAAGACATTTACGTAGGCGGATCTTTGAACGTTTGGCGTAACAGCACAGGCAACACTACTTCTTTTAAAATTGCTCCGGAAATCGGATACAACTTTAATGAAACATGGGCGCTGGGTGCTGAATTAGCGTATGGACATGAGTATGCAAACAAAGTTTCTATGAATTCATTTGACTTTGCTCCGTATATCCGTTTCTCTTATTATGAAAGTGGTATTGTGCGTTTATTCTTAGATGGAACCGCTTCAATCGGTTTTGATAAAGTGAAAGATGGAGATACTTTTAAAAGAGGTCAAGTCGGTTTGAGACCGGGAATCGCAGTTAAGTTGAATGACAATTTCTCTTTTATAGCTAAGTATGGTTTCTTGGGTTATCGGAGAAATATGGATTATGATGAGGATTATGCTCCTATTAAGCATTCATTCGGACTTAATCTTACTAGCGAAGACCTTTCAATTGGTTTCCACTACGCATTCTGATAAGAAGAAAAGTAATTCAACAAAATAGGAAAGGGAGTTCTCAAAAATAGGGAATTCCCTTTTTTTATGTATAATCTCTATAAATTACGCACTTGTTAACGAAAAAGTTGTTTAATACAAATTACAATTATACATTTGCATTGTTAAACAATAAGGTCAATAAAAACCTTTAGTATTAATTTAAAACTTTAAAATTATGAAGAAGAGTGTTTTGTTTGTTTTATTTGCGCTGATTTCAGTAGCAGGTTTTTCTCAAATTACAGGTTGGAATGCCAAGGTAGGGATGAACTTTAGTAATTATACAGGTGATCTTGATCTGAATGCAAAAGTTGGCTTTAAGCTTGGAGGAGGTTTTGAATATGCTTTTAATGATACATGGTCATTGCAGCCTTCATTATTCTTGACTAGTAAAGGTGCAAAGAAAGATGGAAATAGCATTAATGCAATGTATTTGGAATTACCGGTAATGGCTGCTGCACGTTTTAATGTTGCAGATAATACGAATCTTGTAGTTAATGCAGGTCCTTATTTTGCTTGTGGTATTGCTGGTAAAACAAAATTTGATTTAGGAAACGATACAGAACGTAAAGTTGATACTTTTGGTGATGATGCTTTGAAGCGTTTTGATGCAGGTCTTGGCGTAGGAGTTGCATTGGAATTTGGTAGAATCATTGCAGGATTAGATGGTCAATTTGGTTTAGTTGATGTGGAAAAAGTTGGTAATCCTAAAAACATGAACTTTTCTATTGTTGTAGGATATAAGTTCTGATAAGAAAACACTGAAAATATAGAAAGCCGTTGCAGAAGGTAATTCGCAACGGCTTTTTTAATATTTCATGATTGGGAAAAACACTTCTCTTATTGGATAAAATGAGGAAGCATAACCAGTTAGTTTTATGATCGGCTATATTTATTAATCTGATAGTTTCTTCAGCTTTTTGAAATGCTCGATTACGGCTAAATAATTTTGGTCCTGACAAGCGTCGAATCTATTCCAGAGATCTCCTAAGACGACAGCTCCTCCAAAACCGAAATCCTTAATCTCCAATAAATTGTCTTCATTGATACCTCCCAATGCCATCACTTTCGAGTCGATAATCTTGGCTCTTTGTGCTTCGCGTAACTCTTCGGCAGTGTATGTTGAATAGTAATTCACTTTAGAGATACTGTCATAGATAGGGCTCATAAAAACATAGTCGTAAAAGTGCTTTCTGTTTTTTACCTCTTCCACAGAATGGCAGGAACAACTGATATGACCATAATAATCATGCGGTTCTTTGGGGTTACGTGCATTCAGGTGGATTCCCATCAGGTTGAATTCTTCTTTCAGATAAAAATGCTCATGTGTAACGATGCGACGGTGATATTTATCCGGAATAAGTGTCAATAGTCGTTCCGAATACATAGCCGGAGTCTCCGGCTTCCTAAGATGTAGGACATCCAGCCCCTCTTCGAAAAGAGCGGTAATAATCTTATCTTCTTCGACGAAGAAAGTAGGGGTGGTAACTACAATTAGTTTCATTTCTTTTGTTAAAATTGGATTGTTTAGCAAAGTTACTAATTAACTATGTCAGAAACCAACCTTTATAGTGAAAATTTGTTAGATTGCAGTGTCCGCAGGTCAATTGTCCATAGTTCGCCGGCTAAAACATCACCAAAACCACAGATTATTTTCAGTACTTCCGTAGCTTCAATGCTCCCTACAATGGCAGGAGTAACCCCCATCACTCCTTTGGGTGGAGGAGGCATCCGTTGCATTTCTTCTTCATCGGGATAAAGATCCCGGTAGTTTTTCTTTTGATTTCCGTAGTTGAACACAGAAACCTGTCCTTCAAAACCGCAGATAGCACCATATACGTAGGGCTTTTTCTGTGCAATGCAAATGTCGTTAATCAGGTAGCGGGTGGCAAAGTTGTCGCAGCCATCCACCACTATATCATATTCCTGAATGATATCATACGCATTGTCTTTCGTCAGCCGGGCAGCGTAGGGGTGTATTTCGATCTCACTGTTAAGAGCGGAGAGCCGTTCCGCAGCACAGATAGCTTTGGGTTTACCTAACCCCTTTTCGGAATAGAGCACTTGTCGTTGCAGGTTGGTGACGCTTACTAAGTCATCATCTACCAGCCCCAGGCATCCCACACCAGCACCTGCCAGGTAGAGAGCGATGGGAGAGCCCAGCCCTCCCACGCCTACAATAAGCACTTTGGCTTCCTGCAGTTTCTTCTGACCTTCTTCTCCGACTTCGGGAAGTATAATTTGTCTGTCGTATCGCATCTGTTTATCTTTTAAAATCAAAAGACTGATCCCAATCTTTCCAGACGGGTTCACGACCCAGTTTTTTCAAATCACGTTCCACTTCAACCGCCTTTCGCTCATCACTTACGTGAAATTGTTCCAGGGTTTGAGGATAACTGAAATATCCTCCCGGTTCAGTTTTACTTTCCGCACTCATGGTGGTTACGCCAAGTGTTGCCATGTGGTTTCGGATTTCTGCGCTCTCACGGGTAGAATAAGAGATATCTACATCATGGTCGAAGATTCGCATGGCGAATGTAAGTTGGGCGAGTTCCCGGTCATTCATGACTACATTCGGCTGGAATCCGCCGTTTTCAGACGGGCGCATACGCGGGAAGTTTACGCTGTATTTCGTTTTCCAGTAATGTTTCTGTAAATAACGCAGATGATAAGCCATCATCGTTACGTCGGTTCGCCATTCCTCCAGGCCGATCAGGACACCCATACCAATCTTGTGTACACCTGCCTGTCCCATGCGGTCGAAGCCGTTTACACGCCATTCGAATTTTGACTTCATGCCTCTTGGATGATACGTTTTGTAATTTGCTTTATGGTAAGTCTCTTGAAAACAGATCACTCCGTTCAGGCCATGATTGGTTAGCTCCTTGTATTCTTCCGCTTTAAGAGGCATTACTTCAATTTGCAGGTTGCTGAAATAAGGCTTTGCCAAATCCAACGCCCGGGCAATGTATGGGACACCTGCTGCGGCCGGGTTTTCACCGGTTACAAGCAGTAGATTCTCAAAAGGAGCCAACCGTTTGATGGCTTTGTATTCATTGACAATCTCTTCCTCTGTCAATATCGTTCTCTTCATCGGATTGCTGATGTGAAAACCGCAATAGACACAGGAATTGGTACATGAATTAGTTAGGTAGAGCGGTACAAACATAGAGATTATCTTACCGAACCGTTCCATTGTATATTTCTGACTAAGGCGTGCCATCACTTCCAAATAAGGAGTGGCGGCAGGTGAAATCAGCACCATAAAGTCGTTGACATCCAGATGCTCTTTTTTACCCAACGCACGGCGTACGTCAGCATCTGTTTTGGAATAGATGGCTTTTGTCGTCTCTTCCCAGGATATTTTTTCTAATTCGTCTGAGAACATTTTATTCAATTATAAATTAAAAATTAAAATGAGGGGAGAGGGTAGGTCAGTGGCCTGACGTTTTGTTTTTCCCCACTCATTATTTGTTGCTTTTAGTGCTTTTCTTTAAATCGCGTGACAATCTCATTGCACAGAAATTAGGTCCGCACATCGTACAATATTCTCCGTCGATATGGTGTCCTGCGCGGAAATAGGTCTGCGCCCGTTCCGGATCGAGAGACAGGTCGAACTGGTCTTTCCAGCGGAACTCATAGCGAGCTTTACTCAATGCGTTGTCGCGTACCTGTGCACCCGGGTGTCCTTTTGCCAAGTCAGCGGCATGAGCGGCTATCTTGTAGGTAATAACTCCTACGCGTACGTCTTCTTTATCAGGTAAGGCAAGGTGTTCTTTCGGGGTGACATAACAAAGCATAGCCGTCCCCAACCATCCGATTTGTGCGGCACCGATAGCAGAAGTGATATGGTCGTATCCGGGAGCAATATCCGTCACCAACGGGCCGAGCGTGTAGAAAGGGGCGTCATGGCATTTTTCAATCTGACGTTCCATGTTCTCTTTAATTTTATGCATCGGAACGTGTCCGGGGCCTTCAATAAATGCCTGAACATTCTTATCCCAGGCACGGAGCACCAGTTCTCCCATGGTATCGAGTTCGGCAAACTGCGCTTCATCGTTTGCGTCGTAGATAGAACCCGGACGAAGTCCGTCACCTAATGACACGGCTACGTCATATTGTGCCAGAATATCACAGATATCATCAAAATGATCGTATAAGAAACTTTCCTGATCGTGTACGAGGCACCATTTACTCATAATACTTCCTCCACGGCTGACAATGCCGCACAAGCGATTATCGGCAAGATGAACATTATGACGGCGAATCCCTGCATGGATGGTAAAGTAATCGACCCCTTGTTCACATTGTTCAATCAATGTGTCCCGGTAGATTTCCCAGGTGAGGTCTTCCACTATGCCATTCACTTTTTCAAGTGCCTGATAAATAGGAACAGTACCTACTGGTACGGGACAATTACGGATAATCCATTCACGTGTTTCATGGATGTTTTCTCCTGTGGAAAGATCCATCAACGTGTCTCCACCCCATTTACAGCTCCACAGTGCTTTCTCCACTTCTTCATCAATGCTGGAGGTAGTAGCCGAATTTCCGATGTTCGTATTGATTTTTACAAGGAAGTTACGTCCGATAATCATCGGTTCAGCTTCCGGGTGGTTGATGTTGGCTGGTAGTACAGCACGTCCCTCCGCAATCTCCTGACGAACAAATTCGGGGGTAATGTGAGTTTTAATTCCCAGTTCCTCACAATTCATATTTTCGCGGATCGCTACGTATTCCATTTCAGGAGTGATAATTCCTCTTTTGGCATACGCCATTTGGGTGATTGCTTCCCCTTTTTTAGCGCGATAGGGCAGGGCGATGTGTTCGAAACGTAAGTGATCGAGACTTTTATCATCTCTTCTCATTTGTCCGTATTCTGAAGTAATTTCGGGAAGTTGCTCTACATCACCACGCCCCACGATCCATTCTTCACGCATGCGGGGCAGTCCTTTTTTGAGGTCAATGTTCATTTCCGCATCACTGAACGGTCCGCTGGTATCATATACATATATTTCCGGATTTGGTGTTGCTATCTTTTCTTCGCCTTCAAAGCTGACACTGGGCACTTGCTCCACTTTCCGCATGGCAACGCGGATATTCGGATAAAGTTTACCAGGTAAATAGACTTTCTGCGAGCGGGGGAATTTTATTTTTTGTTCCATAGTTTATTTGTTTTAATCAAGAAAAGCCGTTAGAGGTGAACTTGCTTCTGCTACAAAGTCGACGGCTTGTAATCCTAATCCTGCTTCGTACGCCTGTCTTCCGGCTTCTGTAGCTGCTTTGAATGCTTTAGCCATTTCTACCGGATTTCCGGCAACGGCTATTGCAGTATTCACTAATACAGCGGAAGCTCCCAGTTCCATTGCTTCGGCAGCATGGCTTGGCGCGCCGATACCGGCATCCACTACCACCGGGATACCTGCCTGTTCGATAATGATTTGCAGGAATTCTTTTGTCTGCAATCCTTTGTTCGTACCGATGGGGGCACCGAGCGGCATAACGGTAGCTGCGCCTGCTTCTTCCAGCCGTTTGCAGAGTACAGGGTCAGCCTGGCAATAAGGTAACACGATAAAGCCCAGTTTCACCAGTTCTTCCGTAGCTTTCAGTGTTTCGATAGAGTCGGGGAGCAGATAGCGCGGGTCCGGATGAATTTCCAGTTTCAGCCAGTTTGTTCCAAAGGCTTCGTGAGCCAGTTGTGCGGCGAAAATAGCTTCTTCCGCGTTACGTACACCGGAGGTGTTGGGCAATAACTGAATATTCGGATGAATGATATGTTTCAGCATGTCGTCTTCTTTGTTATCCATGTCGATTCGTTTCATGGCAACAGTTACCATTTCCGTACCCGAAGCCAGGATAGCTTGTTCCATTACTTCATTGGAATTGAATTTTCCTGTTCCCAGGAAAAGGCGGGAGCTAAATTCGCGTCCCGCAATTACTAACTTTTCCATTCTATATATTTTAGTTGATTATTTAAATGCTGATTTTTTGAGACAGAAGAACATAAGAACAAAAATAAAACAGTAGAAATAATTATCTAAGTGCAGCTTTTATGTTCTTTTGTTCTTCTGTCTGAATTAAAATCCCATTTATCATTTGACAAATTATAAATCACTTTCAATGATTCTACGTGTTTCTTCTACCGGATTATCTGCTCCGAGAATAGTTCCTGACAGGGCTATTCCATTTACTCCTGTATGAAGTATGGCAGGAATATCTTCAAAAGTGATTCCTCCGATAGCTACAACGGGGATTTCGATATTCGCTTCCTTCATCTGTGAAAGAATAGAAGAATAGCCCTCTAAACCCAGTACAGGGCTTAGATTCTTTTTAGTGGTAGTAAACCGGAAAGGACCGATGCCGAGATAATCGGCTCCGGCACGATAGTGCTGTACGACATCTTCGAAAGTGTTTGCAGTGCCGCCGATAATAAAGGCTTCACCAAGTATTTGGCGGGCCTGGTCGATAGGCATATCCTTTTTGCCTAGATGCACACCGTCCACTTCCAGCTTTTTGGCCAGTTCGACGTGGTCATCCAGAATCAGGATTGCTTCGTGCTCTTTGCAAAGCGGCTTCAGTTGCAGGGCTACTGCTTCCACTTCTTCGAGAGGAGCGTCTTTCATACGTAGCTGGATCCATTTGCATCCGCCTTCGAGTGCCATACGTGCCGATTCGAGGTACGAATACCGTTCGGTCTGATGCGTGATAAATTGTAGACTAATCATCTCCTTATCCTCCGCAAGCCGCTTTGATAATCACCAGGTTATCGTTCTCGTGTAGAATGAAACACTCCCATTCGGTACGGGGAATCATTTTGTTGTTTACGGCGATAGCAATGCCTTGAACCGGAAGTTCGAGCTGTGCTGTCAGTTGCGTAAGGGTAGAGTCAGGAGACATTTCCACCTCTTTGTTGTTCACTTGTACTTTCATTGTCCTATCAGAATAAATAAGTTGAAAGTAAATACAAAGAGCGTGCTTAAATGGAAAGGCGATAAGAAGAAACACAATCCCTACGTCAGTATTAACTGCCTCAGGTTCCTAGGGTATAATCTCAGCCCCTCATGGGGCACCCCTTTGTCTTTACGGGAGCAAAGTAAGCGAAAAAGAAACAGAAAAACACTAAATCAGTCGATTTTTTTTCATTTTTCTGTTGATTCCTGTTTTTTGATGGGATGAGAAAAGATAAATCGGGCGCCATTTCTGTAGCTCTTGTCAATCCATATATCACCTCCCATATATTGGATGGTCAGTTTGCAGATAGCCAGTCCCAACCCTGTACCCTGCACGAATTCATTCAGCTTTTCGAAACGTTGGAATACGAGTTCCTGTTTATCTTCGGGGATTCCCGTGCCGGTATCTGTCACCGAGAACAGCATACATTGCTTTTCTTCGTCCACTTCATAATCCAGCGTGATACTTCCTCCGGCAGGAGTGAATTTCAAGGCATTATTCAGCAGGTTGATAATAATCTGTTGCAGACGCAACGGGTCCGTGTAGAGCATGTAAGGCTCCTTAGGCATTTGGAGTTTGATGTCTACATCCACTGTCTTGTTCCGGTTGGTGAGAGTAATCATATTCTGGCAATGGTTCACCAGCTCGCACCATTCATAGTTGAATTGCAGCTTTCCTGATTCCAGGCGTGATATATCCAGTACATCGCTAATCAGTTGGAGCAATAAATTGGAATTAGTCTGGACGATATCCGCATATTCTTTCAGTTCATCATTCTGCTCTACCGAACCGATAATCAGGCTGGAGAAACCGACAATTGCGTTTAAAGGTGTCCGTATCTCATGGCTCATATTCGAGACAAAAGCACTTTTTAATTGATTAGCTTCTTCGGCGCGCTCTTTGGCGTCGCGTAATTCGATTTCAGACTCTTCCAGTTTCTCTTTATCTTCCCGCAATTGTTGCGTGGTTCTTTCAAGGTGATTTTTCAGGATTTTCGTCCGGTAATAGTAATACAGGGAAATCATCAGACTTCCTACTAATACGAGGAAGATAATCAGGATAAATTGCACTTCTGTCTTGTAGGCTACAAAGAAGGGGATAGGCTGATTGATAACCATTGAGTTGACAGGCAACTTCTTGTTTTCAAATCCCCATTCCTTTAGTTTCTTCGCGTCAAATTTATATCGGTTGGGTAAGATATTGATGCTGCTGATACCCGTTTCCTTCTGGTCTAAAAAGCGGTAAGCATATTCTCCCATATTTTTTCCCACTCCTTCATATTGTGGGACATATCCTCCGATGGCCCAATAACCTATTGCGGTGGAAGTCATACTGAACACAGGTAGGAGTGGATTGGCTTTGGAAAAAGCATAAACGGAGTTGTTCATGTAAGTGATTCCCCGGCTGTCAATTCTCCAGATACCAAGAAGCATTGCTGTGTTTCTGGGAAGATTGCGCAATTGATTGGCAGCCATATCGAGTGTGTGGATGCGACCGTCAATATAGGTGATGGATAACTGCGGGAAATGTTGCAGGTTTTTCTTGAACCATGCCAGTTCGGCAAGTCCGTTATAGGTATTATCCGATACAAATACCAGGTGCTCTGTGTCCGGGTAGAAATCCTGTATCATTTCGATATCTTTGCTGATGTTATATTCGTATGTATCACAGTATTTTACGTTGTACTCCTTCATTCGTTCCGTTAAGTTGATACTTACAGGATTATAGTTCCGCATATCGATTGAATCCTCCGGAATACGGATGCCGTTGCGTGATGCCATTGCGCAGAAAACAGGAAGCTGCTTATATTTCTCATCTTCAAGATGAAGGAAACTGCTCCATGCTTCACCACCCAAAAGAATCACTAATTTAGCTTTCGGATGTTTGTCTAAAATATCGGTTAATGTTTTTTTCCATTGGTGCGCCTGCGTTAAATCCGTCGCATTCATGTTTTCTACAATGGTCGAGTATCTTCCTCCCAATTGGGTGTAGGTTTCTATAAATGTGCTGATGTTATCGTAGGTATATTTAGTGTCAGAATTGTATGAGGTAATGAACAGGATCTCTTCCTCTGGTTCTTCTGTGGCGGCAACGTTGCAGAAAAGGGGGAAGAAAAGAAGAACGGCAATGGAGACAATAAATCGTATCTCTTTTCTTTTATATAGTACCATAATTGTTTGTTATGCTAGTTTATGGGTTGCAAAAATACAACTAATGCGTTTGATATACAATAAAAGTTTGTTTTTTTAGTCTGTAAAAAAGGTCGCTGTGAAAACACAACGACCTTTTTCATAAGTATAGTTTTGCTAGTAAATCCGGTTACATTCTTTTTTCAACCACATCCCAGTCGATGATGTCCCACAGGGCATTTACGTGGTCGGCGCGGCGGTTCTGATAATCCAGATAATAGGAGTGTTCCCAAACGTCAAATCCGAGAAGTGGTTTCAAACCGGCACGTACCGGATTGCTTCCGTTGGCTTCTTTAGTGATTTTCAGTTTACCGTCTTTCCCAACGGATAGCCAAGCCCATCCTGAACCGAACAATCCGACTGCTGCTGCGTTGAATTCTTTCTTGAAGTTTTCAAAGCTACCGAAGTCGCGTTTGATAGCTTCTCCCAGTTTGCCTGCTGGTTCCTTCTTTGAGGGTTTCGGGGCGAATTGCAGGAAGTACAGATTGTGATTCAATACTTGTCCGGCGTTATTGAATATAGCTCCGTCCGGTGCGGTTGCAACGATTTCTTCTACCGTTTTACCTTCATATTCTGTTCCGGGCACGAGGCTATTCAGATTATTTACATACGTTTGTAGATGTTTTCCGTAATGGAAATCTATTGTTTGCTGACTGATTACAGGTTCCAACGCATTGTTTGCGTAAGGAAGTTTAGGCATTTCGTAAGTCATGGTCATCATAATTAAAGACATTAATATAGTATTCATAATGTTACAAGTTTTAATTGGCTTGTTATACTATAATAACAGAAGCCTTCTGCAAAATGTTCACAGCATCTTACTTTATTTGTAAATGTACTGTATACGTTCCACCTCTTTCGGGTGATCGCGGTTGGTCCGGCAGATCCATTGGCCCGTATTGTCATATTCATAATAAGAATTGCCGTCAATCCGGTTCCCGTATTTATCATACAGGCAAGTCAGGCATCCGGACGTTTTTTGGTTATTACCCAAAATCCGTTGGTAGACAATCTGCGACAGATAACCGTATTTATCGTATTCATAAGCATCTTTTTGTGAAATAACTTGATCCGGAGAATTGGCAAAAAGCAAGTTTTGATGTTGGGATGAAATCAATCTTCCTTTATCATCATATTTGTTGGCGGTGTATGCCTGAAGTTCTCCGTTCTTATTATATTCTTTGGTTTCGGTCAATAATCCCTGTTTGTTGTAGGAGCTTATGACGACTCTTCCGTCTGCATACTTGAGCGAATCACTCTCAATACTTCCATCGGTACCGATGCGGCGTGTCCGCCGGTAGAGATCCGTTTTGGTTTTCGGATTCGTTTGTACCTCAAAGATGCAGTGACCTTGCGGGTCGTATAATCTATTCGTCTGTATTTCATTGCCTGGCTGCCCGTTCTTCATGGTAAGTGCCAGGGTGGAGACGAGCTGTCCTTTATCGTCATACGAATAAGTGGTCGAGGTGGTCCCTGTACTGTCGTTTTCCGCAGACTTTATCAATCGCCCTCCATTATAGTATTTCACGGAAGTAGGGGTGGATATGATTGTTTGCAGAATAAAAGGTGCCCGCAGTGCGTTGGCCTGGTCGCGAAATTCCTTGTATCTGTGTGTGCAAAGAAAATCCTGCAACATACTTAACGATTCGGAATTGACAATGGCAGGTTTTAAAAGCTCAAAATCAGCTTTTTCACTAAGATATTCAAGGTCATCCAGGTGCGTACGTGCTGTGGAAGTCAGGTAAGGTGATTGCTTATAATCGTCAATGATCTGCCGGATAGCTGTTGCGTTTCCTTTCTCCCGGAGACTGTCAATCCCTTGAAACAGAAAGTCGTCGTATAACGTGCGGACTTCCGAAAGGAAGGGACGTGTGTCTTTATCAGTGAAGAATTTCTGCATGGCGGCATTATCAAAGAATGCTTTAAAATTCGCAGAGGTCGGATTACTCTTTACGATCTGATAAAGCCGTTTGTTCTCCGCAGTGTTGATTTGAGAGATAAACTTGCCGTTCGGATATTCCGAGATATACGTTTGATAGATGTTCAGCGCAGGTGTTTTCAGCATCCCTTCCAGTAGGGCCAGTTCGCGGATGTCCCGCACCTTTTGCAAGAGGGCGGAGTCTGCCGGATAGCCGCTTGACTGGATGCTGTCCATCAATGTCTTGCTAAAGGGAATCTGCTCTTTCGATGCTTCCAGGATGGAGATAACAGCCTGTTCCGCTTTGTCTTGTACGTTGGAAAGCTGTATTTTCTCTTCTTCGCAGATATTCGGAAAATAAGCTTTCGTAGCTTGTTCGTAACAGCCGAAATAGTTGGTGGCGGCTTGCTCACTTTGTTTGTTCCACAATTCGTTGAGAACGTCCAACAATGCCAGTTCTTCGGCATAATAGGTTTGCGTCTCTTCATCTATCTTATCACGGTTTTTCTGCCATTTGTCGGCGTCATTATCGTTCAGATACCTTAGCAGCTTTTCCAAGCGGCTCTGCTTTTGTGCCATTGCCTGTGGAATGCAGGCAACCAGAAACAAACTTAAAATAATTGATAAAAATATACTCCTTTTCATTGCTTTTTGGGGTTAGGTTAAAATAGTTAGTGATGAAAATTCATAAAAATACCTTCATTCTCGAATGAATATTATACTTTTGTATTGAGAACAAATTTGAGTGCCAAGGGTTTGTTAAAAATCCACATTGTTTTTATAATGCTGTTATGAATACCAATTATATAGATGAATTGAACGAGAGTCAGTGTGCAGCAGTGACTTATAATGACGGTCCTTCGCTGGTGATAGCCGGTGCGGGTTCGGGGAAGACGCGTGTGTTGACTTATAAAATCGCTTACTTGCTGGAGCAGGAGAACGGGTATAATCCGTGGAATATCCTTGCGCTGACCTTTACTAATAAGGCTGCGCGCGAGATGAAAGAGCGTATTGCCCGGCAGGTAGGTATGGAACGGGCACGTTATTTGTGGATGGGTACTTTCCATTCCATTTTCTCACGTATTCTTCGTGCCGAAGCACAATATATCGGATTTACTTCCCAGTTTACCATTTATGATACGGCTGATAGTAAGAGCCTGCTTCGTTCCATCATCAAAGAGATGGGGTTGGACGAGAAAACTTATAAGCCGGGAGTAGTGCAGGCACGCATCTCCAATGCAAAAAACCATTTGGTCACTCCTACGGGGTACGCTGCCAATAAAGAGGCTTACGAAGGAGATATGGCTGCCAAGATGCCTGCTATCCGTGACATCTATACCCGTTATTGGGACAGATGCCGTCAGGCGGGAGCGATGGATTTTGATGATTTATTGGTATATACCTATATTCTGTTTCGTGACTTTCCGGAAGTGCTGGCACGTTATCGCGATCAGTTCCGTTATGTGTTGGTGGACGAGTATCAGGATACGAATTATGCGCAGCATAGCATTGTTCTGCAACTGACAAAGGAGAATCAACGTGTCTGTGTGGTGGGAGATGATGCGCAAAGTATCTATTCTTTCCGTGGGGCGGATATTGATAATATTCTCTATTTTACGAAAATCTATCCCAACACGAAAGTCTTTAAACTGGAACAGAATTACCGTTCCACACAAACCATTGTTTGTGCTGCCAATAGCCTGATTGAAAAGAACGAACGTCAGATACGGAAAGCTGTGTTTTCGGAGAAAGAAAAAGGGGAACCCATCGGTGTGTTTCAGGCGTATAGTGATGTGGAAGAGGGTGATATTGTGGCTAATAAGATTGCGGAGTTACGTCGGGAATATCACTACGGATATGCTGAATTTGCCATTCTATATCGTACGAATGCGCAAAGCCGTATTTTCGAAGAGGCTCTTCGGAAACGGAGTATGCCTTATAAGATTTACGGGGGACTCTCGTTCTATCAGCGGAAAGAGATAAAAGATGTGATTGCTTATTTCCGTTTGGTGGTGAATCCGAATGATGAAGAAGCGTTTAAACGAATCATCAATTATCCGGCTCGTGGCATTGGAGATACCACGGTCGGGAAGATTATATTAGCGGCTACCAATCATGGCGTAAGTCTTTGGGCGGCAGTCTGCGAACCATTGAGTTACGGACTGGATATAAACAAAGGAACTCATGCAAAACTGCAGGGCTTTCGTGAACTGATAGAAGGTTTTATTGCCGATCAGGCGGATAAGAACGCTTATGAAATAGGAACGGATATTATCCGTCAGTCCGGTATTATCAATGATGTTTGTCAGGACACATCCCCCGAGAATCTAAGTCGTAAGGAGAACATAGAAGAGTTGGTGAATGGTATGAATGACTTCTGCGCTTTGCGGCAGGAGGAAGGCAATCCGAATGTGTCTCTTACTGATTTCCTTTCGGAAATTGCGTTGCTCACCGATCAGGACTCCGACAAGGCGGATGATGGGGAAAAGATAACGTTGATGACCGTCCATTCGGCGAAAGGATTGGAGTTTAAGAATGTATTTGTGGTTGGTCTGGAAGAAAATCTGTTTCCCAGTGGGATGGTCGGAGATTCTCCCCGGGCGCTGGAAGAAGAACGTCGCTTGTTCTATGTAGCTATTACCCGTGCGGAAGAACATTGCTATCTGTCTTTTGCCAAAACCCGTTTCCGTTACGGAAAGATGGAGTTTGGAAGTCCCAGCCGTTTCCTGCGTGATATTGATGTTGATTACTTGCGGTTGCCGCATGAAGCAGGAGTGAGCCGTGCTGTGGATGAAGGAGCGGGACGTTTTCGCAGGGAGATTGAAGGGGGATTTGCCCGTTCTGCTTCTCCGTCGCGTGCGCCTTTCGGTAGTAATTCTTCCGAGCAGCGTGAACGTCCGAAAGCACAGATTATTGCTCCCAGTGTACCGAGAAATTTGAAGAAGGTAAGTGCTGTTGGTGGAAGTAGCAGTGCGCAGATGGCGTCTTCCGGTTCAGCATCGGTAGCAGGAGTACAAGTCGGACAGATGATAGAGCACGAACGTTTCGGATTGGGCGAAGTGCTGAAAGTGGAAGGAACGGGAGACAATGCGAAAGCCACTATTCATTTTAAAAATGCGGGTGACAAACAACTATTGTTGCGTTTCGCTCGTTTTAAAGTGGTAGAATAAATAATAACACTAAATAGAGAGGCTCATGAAGAAACAACTAACAGTAATTTTGCTTTCCGCTTTGCTTTTGAGTGGATGTGCGTCGGGGCGTATGGGAAATCCGGGAGCTATCATGGCGGGTGCTTCTATCGGAGGTAGTCTGGGAAGTTCGATAGGCGGACTTATCGGAGATAATAATCATGGCTGGAGGGGCGGTTATCGTGGCTCTGCCATTGGAAATATTGTAGGAACCATTGCCGGTGCGGCTATTGGAAACGCATTGACGGCACCGAGACAAGAGCAGATAGAGGAGGATGCGTATATTCCTGAAGTACGGGAAGTACGTGTGCAAAAGTATAAGAAGCAGCCGCAAGTGCAGCCGCCCATTTCTCAACTGAAGTTGCGCAAAATCCGTTTCATTGATGATAATCGTAGTCATGTGATTGATGCGGGAGAAAATAGCAAGATTATCTTTGAGATTATGAATGAAGGGAGAAAGCCTGTCTATAATGTGGTTCCTGTGGTAGAAACGGTAGGAAAGGTGAAGCATCTCGGCATCTCTCCTTCGGTGATGATTGAGGAAATTCTTCCGGGTGAGGGTATCCGTTATACGGCTTCGATTCATGCAGGTGAAAGGTTGAAAGACGGTGAAGTGACATTCCGTGTCGCAGTGGCGGACGAGAATGGGGTGATTTGTGATTCGCAGGAATTTACCTTGCCTACACAGCGCGGGAACTAGAGTTAAAAGCCCGAAATATCCGGTTTAAATATAGTGACGGTATATGCCTTGGATAGTGACGCTATCCTGTGCATATACCGTCACTATGTTGGTGGGATAGCGTCACTCTTTAATGATCCATTTTCCTAAATTCCGTTTCTCGGCATCAAAGGAAACACCTACCTTTATGAGCTTCCTGCCGTCAACACTATAAGGTAACATATAACCTTTTTCATCTATCTGCCGTAAAGCGTCTTCGGCTGTACCCTCTAGTTTGAATTCGAATACATAGATATAATCGGCGGTTTTTACTACTGCGTCTGCACGACCGATAGCGGTACGTACTTCCGCCTGTGTGAATTGCCCCATTAGTTTGAAGACCAAATAGAATACAACTTGATAGTGACGTTCCGTTTTCGAATTCAATTCGTAAGGGAAGTCGGCGAAGAAACAGTTCAAGCGGGTAAGGAATGCATCAACATCACCCGTTTCCAATTCATGAACAAACTTGCCGATATAAAACGAAGTATCGGTAGACGAGACAGGAGTATAAAAGGGGGCGGCAAAATTAAGAAAGCCATATTTCACTTCTTCATTAGGAAATCCCAATATATATACACGAAAACGTTGGTCGTAGGACTTTATCGTCAGATACCCGCTTTGATAAATCATCGGTATGGGATTACTGATATTCGCCCTGTCGTCACTCAAAGAGGCGGAAGAAACTTCGATGCCATCAAGTTCACGAAGGTCAAAATCAGTCTTTTTAAGTATCTCCACCAGGAAAGTGGGAGTGCCGCTGGCAAACCAATAGTCGCCGAAACGCAGTTTGTCGAGGGCGCTAAGTACGCTAAACGGGTTATATATTGGAGCAAATCCCTTGCTCGGAGTAAAACGGTAACCGTCATATTGTCGGGTAAGTTGTTCCACTACATTGTCATAAGTTGCTTCCGTTTGTGCGGCCAGTGCTTGAAGTTCAGGAGCAAAAGTTGCTTCTATTTCAGGGCGAGTCATGCCGCAGAGAGCATTATATTCAAGGTCAAAGCTGATATCGTTGAGTTGATTCAGTGTGCTGAATATCCCCATTTGCGCAAATTTTGTCACTCCGGTGATAAAGACAAACTGCAAGTAAGCATCGGTACTTTTGAGCACGGTATAAAAGGCTGTCAATGTTTTACGATAGTCGTCTTGCAATTCCGGATTATCGAATGATTGTAGCATGGGTTTATCATATTCATCAACGAGCACAACTACCCTGCGTCCGTTTTGTTCATAGGCTTGTTGGATGATTGTGGCGAACCTGCCGGAAAATGTCATTGTTCCTTTATCAATACCGTATTGTGTTTCCCACCTTGTCAGGTGAAATTCCAGCATTTTCTCTAATCGTTCTTTGCTGTCATATTTTTCAGCATTTAAGTCGAGGTGAAGTACCGGATATTCGAACCAATTCTGTTCCAATTGTTCGATAGCAAGTCCCTTGAAGAGTTCTTTCTGTCCTTTGAAATAAGCTTCAAAAGTAGATAGTAGCAGACTCTTTCCGAAACGCCGCGGGCGACTAAGGAAACAAGGAGCACCCGCTTGTACCAAACGAAACACCAACGCAGTCTTATCCACATAAAGAAAACCTTCAGAGCGGAGTTTTTCGAAGCTTTGTATTCCTATCGGGAGCTTGCGGAGCATATTAACGGATGCATTCATAACAACTTTCATTTTCAATATAACAATGATACGGGCAAAGATAACAAATTCAGATTGTATTTTGTCCAAGATATGCGTAAAAACGTTATCTTTGTTCATGTTTCAACAAAAAACATTAGATTGATATGAAAGAGATATTTAGAAGATATCCTATCGGGATACAGAATTTTGAGCAGTTACGTAATATGGATTGTGTATATATTGATAAAACCGCATTGATTTATCAATTAGTCCATACTGATACTGTGTATTTCCTTAGCCGCCCCCGTCGTTTCGGAAAGAGTCTTCTAGTTTCTACTATGGAAGCCTATTTCTCCGGAAAAAAAGATTTATTCAAAGGACTGGCAATAGAACAGTTGGAACAAGAATGGACTGTTTATCCTGTGTTGCATATTGATTTCAGCAGAACAAAATATACCGCTATCGAAGACTTGCAAGAGCAACTGAATCTTTATCTAAGCGGATGGGAGAGGACTTATGGAAAAAATGAAGAAGAAACGAGTTATGCAGCTCGTTTGACGGGTTTGCTTCAACGAATTTATCAACAGACAGGAAAGCAGGTTGTCGTATTGATTGACGAATATGATGCACCTTTATTGGATAGTAATAGTGACTCTGCTTTACAAGGACAATTACGGATCGAGATGAGGAAATTTTTCAGTCCTCTCAAAGCCCAAGGACAATACCTTCGTTTTTTATTTCTGACAGGTATCAGTAAATTCAGTCAGATGAGCATATTCAGTGAGTTAAACAACTTGCAGAATATCAGTATGAGTGATGATTACAGTTCTATTTGCGGTATTACAGAACAGGAATTGCGGAGTCAGATGCTGCCGGATATTGAGAGGATAGCCCAAGCGAACAATGAGACTTATGAAGAAGCCTGCCAGCATTTGAAACGGCAATATGACGGTTATCATTTTAGCAAAAACTGTGAAGATATTTATAACCCGTTCAGTCTTTTCAATGCTTTTTCTCAAAGGGATTATAAAAGTTTCTGGTTCTCTACCGGTACGCCCACTTTCTTGATTGAAATGTTACAGCGAATGGACTTCAGTCTCAATTTATTGGAGAAGATGGAAGTGAAAGATGAAGACTTTGATAAAGCAACGGAAGTGATCACTGATCCGATTCCTGTACTTTATCAGAGTGGTTATTTGACTATCAAAGGATATGAACCTCTTTTTCGTACATACACATTAGGTTATCCGAACGAAGAAGTTAAAATAGGCTTTATTGAGACACTGATTCCTTCTTATCTTAATCAGCCAACCCGTGAAAGTAATTTCTATGTAGTCTCTTTCGTAAGAGACTTGATGAAAGGTGATATTGAGCAGTGCCTTCTTCGTACTCGTTCTTTCTTTTCTTCTATACCATACGATTTGGAGAACAATCAGGAGAAGCACTACCAAACTATCTTCTATTTGTTATTCTGTTTGATGGGGCAATATGTGGATGTAGAGGTTAAGAATGCTATTGGCAGAGCAGATGTGGTGATAAAGATGTCTGATGCGATTTATGTGTTTGAGTTTAAAGTGGACGGAACACCCGAAGAAGCGTTGGCGCAAATTAATAGTAAACAATATGCTATTCCTTATGAGATAGATCATCGCAAGGTTGTTAAAATTGGAGTAAACTTTGATAGTACGACACGGACGCTGGGACAGTGGAAAATAAAATAGGAAAATAATATGAGAAACACACTATTAGCAGTTGGAATTGTCCTGATGGGAATCTCTGTTTCGGCACAAACCAGAGTGATTGAATATCCGGCAACAGGAGCACGTACAACTGATGCACTGGAGTTATATCAAGTTGAGGTTTCAGATACAGCTGTTGTTATTAAGGGCGATATGTATAGTCGTCCCAATTCATGGGTTAGCATAGCGTCTTCCTCTGTACTAAAAGGAAGACAAACAGGGAAAATGTATCGTCTGATACGTGCGACAGGTATAAAATTGGATAATAAGGAATATATGCCTGTATCCTGTAACCGTTCATTTACATTACAATTCGAACCAATAGATAAACGTGATAAATCAGTGGATTTTGATGAAATGCTGACTGGAGACAATGGCTTTCAGATAAATGACATTTCTTTAGAGAAGCCGGATCAAAAGAAGAAAATACATTGTCGTATTGAAGGTAAAGTGATTGATAATCCCGCATACAGTCGTTTAATGTTGATGCCGGAAGGCACTGATCCCCGTGTGCAGGAATGGATTTCTGTCCCGGTGCGTGATGGAAAATTCTCTTATGATTTATATGTTGATAAAGAAGAGCCCTATATATTATATGCCTGGAGCGATCAGATGAATGGTGCGTGGCATCCGATTTCTTTCTTTTCCGAGAATGGTAAAATAGAATTGGCCTTGTATTCAATGGAGAAAGAACCGGAAATACATTCGAATGCACCGTTGACAAGTGAACTTCTTCGTTTCCGGAAAGAAACGAATGATCGATTTATGTTTCCTCTTGAGAAAGAGAGAGAACGTTTAGAGCAGGAAGGGAAAATAGAAACTCCGGAGATGAGGGTTTTACATGGGCAATTTGCAAAGACGGAGGACAAGCAGGAATTAGATGCGATTCGCAAAAAGGCACGTCAACTGGAAAAAGAAGGGAAAGCATATACGGAAGAATATAAAGCATTTGAACAAAAGAGCCAGGAAGTGTATAGTAAATATAGGGAATATCAAAATGAGTATATCCAGTCAAATCCTACTTTAGTGGGACTTTACTTATTGACTCGTCAGGCAAGAAGAATGCATGATTCCGATGAAAATATGACTACTTATATCAATCTATACCGTACAGTATACGCTGAAAAATTTACTGATAATCCTATGACGGAGTATATGAAATTATGGATTGTAAGTAACGAAATAAAGATCGGCGGAAATTTTGTTGACTTTACAGCACCTGATTTACAAGGTGTTCAATATACATTATCCGAAGAGATACAGGGAAAAGTAGCGTTGATCGATTTATGGGCTTCATGGTGTGGTCCTTGTCGTCGTACTTCTATCAGTATGATTCCTGTTTATGAAACGTATAAAGATAAAGGATTTGTAGTAGTGGGCGTAGCTCGTGAACGCAAGGCTGCTGATATGAAAAATGCTGTTGCTAAAGACAAATATCCATGGCTCAATCTTCTGGAATTAAATGATGCAGGCAAGATCTGGGAGAGGTATGGTGTAGGTAATGGTGGCGGATGTACTTATCTGGTGGATAAAAATGGGAAAATATTGGCTATTCATCCTACTGCGGAGGAGGTGAGAACTTGGTTGGAGAAGCTGCTTTCGGATTAAACCACGGACATAATATAAGAAGAGACATTTTATTGGGAATCAAACATTTTCTGCTTACCTTTCCTCTAAAAAGAAAAATCTCCTGCTCTTATATTCGCATGTAACT
>NZ_QTLK01000089.1:253-550 GCF_003602705.1 Bacteroides sp. AM16-13 | reverse complement strand
AAAAAACAGAATGGATACAAATTTGGATGTATTAGGTATCATCAAGCGTGCCAAACAGGCGTTAAACCTAAAAAGAGACAGCGAACTAGCTGAATATCTGGGAGTTTCGAGAGCCACAGTCACCAATTGGGGCGCACGAAACAGCATCGATTTCCGCTTGTTGCTCGACAAATTGGGGGACAAGGTAGACTACAACTGGCTATTATTGGGAAAAGGAAATCCGAAACATCAGCCGAGACATTGCGAAAGCGAACTGGTGCAGGGAGAAGTCGAGATTATACACAATCCGAAAACACC
>NZ_QTLK01000089.1:0-243 GCF_003602705.1 Bacteroides sp. AM16-13 | reverse complement strand
CGAACTGGTGCAGGGAGAAGTCGAGATTATACACAATCCGAAAACACCTGAACCAATAGACGACCGTAGCGTGACATTATACGACATTACGGCAGCAGCGAACCTGAAAACATTGTTCACCAATAAAAAGCAGTATGCACTGGGGAAGATATTGATTCCCAATATATCCGTCTGCGACGGGGCGGTCTACGTCAACGGAGACAGCATGTACCCTATATTGAAATCGGGAGACATTATCGGATA
>NZ_QTLK01000088.1:0-552 GCF_003602705.1 Bacteroides sp. AM16-13 | reverse complement strand
GATGTTTCAGTTCCCTGCGTTAGCTTCCATCCAGGATGGATGACATTCCTTCAGAATGCCGGGTTGTCCCATTCGGAAATCTTCGGATCAAAGGTTATTTGCACCTACCCGAAGCTTATCGCAGCTTATCACGTCCTTCATCGCCTCCGAGAGCCAAGGCATCCGCCATGCGCCCTTGCTTACTTTCTTTCAAACGTTTTATTCGCGTATTGGTATTGATTGTGGAATTGCTTCCGGCTGTCAATATTGCATACTCGAACACGTACGGTTTGATATATACTTTTAGCTCTTACTTTTAATTTTACTTTTTGTACATCATGTCAAAGATCGTTTCTCTTTTCAGAGATGGTGGAGAATAACGGATTCGAACCGTTGACCCTCTGCGTGCAAGGCAGATGCTCTAGCCAGCTGAGCTAATCCCCCGGAATAAGTTGAGAGTGGAGAATGGAGAGTTGAGAGTCAAACTTACAACTACCACACAATCATCAACATTCTCGAAGTAGTCCCAGGCAGAGTTGAACTGCCGACCTCTACATTATCAGTGTAGCGCTC
>NZ_QTLK01000087.1:0-561 GCF_003602705.1 Bacteroides sp. AM16-13 | reverse complement strand
GTGGCAAATACCCGTGAGTACCGGACGATTCAATTCATCGCTAAGGGAGAAAGCCCATTCTCCACGGACACGTTGCTCGCCATCCTGCGAAAGCACCTGGTGGTCGCCATGATCGTAAATGTAATAGATGGCGTCACGCTCCGGAAGTTTCTTGTAAACACAGCGGTGCAGGAAGTCATAGTGGTAGGAATAACTACTCTGCGTATCAAAAGGTCCTTCGGGCTCATCCATTTTGGGGTAAGTGACAAAGGGCGGATAAACATTCACCAAATCATCGTGGTTGTTATATTGATAATAAACGAAATAGGGTTCAGAACCGTCCATGCGTCCCGCCAGAATTGTACGTCCTAAACCATCTTTAAATTCATAGGCCGGATTCCCGTCTTCATCGGTAGTGCAGACCCCTAGGAAATTACCGGAGGGAATTTTATAATAAAGCCAAGAAAAGGACCGGGGATCGCGAGTGATGTATTGGTAGCTTACAGGATGCTCTGCCCATGCCTCGCCCGCTCCATGCTGAGCAACCGGCCTGTTCAAGGGAGAGGCTTCATACGTGGTCTG
>NZ_QTLK01000086.1:351-584 GCF_003602705.1 Bacteroides sp. AM16-13 | reverse complement strand
CGCTGAAAATTCCCCAATAAGGCAAGGGGCAAGCCCCTCTGCACACCCCATCGGGGACGGCATTTGCCGCCCCCGAAGATACAAAAAATCATTGTTTCACAAGCCAAAAAAGAAAGGAAGAATATATGGGTTTCGTAGTTTTACACATGGAAAAGGCGCACGGCAGCGACAGCGGAACGACCGCACATATCGAGCGTTTCATCATACCGAAGAACGCCGACCCCACACGCACG
>NZ_QTLK01000086.1:0-341 GCF_003602705.1 Bacteroides sp. AM16-13 | reverse complement strand
GCACATATCGAGCGTTTCATCATACCGAAGAACGCCGACCCCACACGCACGTACTTAAACCGCAGGCTCATCGACTACCCCGACGGGGTGAAAGACCGTTCGGCGGCTATACAGCGGAGATTGGAAGAAGCGGGGCTGACACGCAAAATCGGAAGCAACCAAGTACGGGCTATCCGCATCAACGTATCGGGAACGCACGAGGACATGAAGCGGATAAAGGAAGAGGGACGTTTGGACGAGTGGTGCGCCGACAATCTGAAATACTTCGCCGACACGTTCGGAAAGGAGAACATCGTGGCGGCTCACCTGCACAGGGACGAGGAAACGCCGCACATACACGT
>NZ_QTLK01000085.1:0-628 GCF_003602705.1 Bacteroides sp. AM16-13 | reverse complement strand
TAGAAGCTAAATTAGATGGTCAAACCAACTGCTAAATTCTCATTTATGGAAGAGACAAAAATTTATAAGTTCAGTGAACTTTGTTCCAAAATAGGCAGTGGAGCAACACCTAAAGGCGGTAAGGAGTCATATTTGGGTGGAAATATTGCACTAATAAGAAGTCAAAACGTGTTGGACTTCAATTTTTCAGTAGATGGTCTTGCATATATTAATAATGAACAAGCGCAGAAATTAAACAATGTTTCCATCGAAGAGAATGATGTTCTACTTAATATTACTGGCGATTCTGTAGCAAGAGCTTGTATGGCCCCCAGCTGGATTCTTCCAGCAAGGGTTAATCAGCATGTAGCCATTATTCGAGGAAATGCAGATCTTGTATTGAATGATTATCTGCTCTATTTTTTGCAATATAAGAAATCTTATTTGCTCTCTATTTCACAAGGAGGAGCTACAAGAAACGCTTTGACTAAAAGAATGATTGAAGATATTGAACTTCTACTTCCTAATTTGTCTCACCAGAGGAAAGTGGTTTCAATACTCCGATCACTCGACTCCAAAATCGAGCTGAACCGCCGGATAAATGATAATTTAGAGCAGCAGGCACAGGCGTTGTTCAAGTCGTGGTTCG
>NZ_QTLK01000084.1:336-661 GCF_003602705.1 Bacteroides sp. AM16-13 | reverse complement strand
CATCCCACTCCCGAACGAAATTCATATCTCATCATTTATCTAAACTTTGCCGTAGTTAATGCCGAATTAAATAGTTACCGGCAATCATTGGACGCACATTGCAACACTGAATTCAATTTCTTCTGCGATGTCTATGCGCAATATCTTCCCGAAGGGATAAAGGAAGAAATGAATAAGAAAAAGGGAGCCGTAGAACAACTGGATTATCTATATAAAGAATGTGTCAAGACCAATCAACAGATTTATCTGTTCATTGATGAATACGACCATTTTACAAATAAAATCTTATCAGAACCTGCCTGTCTGGAAGATTACAAGAGCGAGA
>NZ_QTLK01000084.1:0-326 GCF_003602705.1 Bacteroides sp. AM16-13 | reverse complement strand
AAAATCTTATCAGAACCTGCCTGTCTGGAAGATTACAAGAGCGAGACACACGGAACCGGTTATCTGCGCAGCTTCTTCGATACGGTGAAAGCAGGCACGGACTCCACTATCAAACGTTGCTTCGTGACTGGTGTCAGCCCCGTCACGATGGACGATCTCACCAGCGGATTCAATATCGGCACCAATTATTCGCTCTCTCCGGAATTTAATGAAATGACCGGATTCAACGAAGAAGAGGTGCGCGCAATGTTGGATTATTATGCCACTACCTGCCAGTTTCACCACTCTACCGACGAGCTGATAGAAGCTATGAAACCTTGGTATGA
>NZ_QTLK01000083.1:0-676 GCF_003602705.1 Bacteroides sp. AM16-13 | reverse complement strand
TTCCATATTAACGAATTTATTAACGCACACTTTTAAAATCTCTTGCACAGACAGAAATAAGGTCTTATATTTGCATTGTCGATAAGCTTAAAGACACAGACAAACTAGAATTATTAACGACTAAAAACTATTACAATTATGCCAGTATTGTACAAACCCTTCCAGTCAACTCTGGAAGACAAAAAAAGCGGTAAAAAACTCTTCTACCCCCGAGTTGTACGTTCGGGAAACGTAGATTCCGCACAACTTTCGAAAGAAATAGCAGCCTACTCTTCCCTCTCTCCGGGTGACGTAAAAAACACACTCGACAACCTGGTGACGGTGATGGGACAACACTTGCAATCTTCGGAAAGCGTAAGCGTGGACGGTCTTGGTACCTTCCGTATGGTGATGGTGGCTCGTGGCAAAGGTGTGGAAACCTCTGACGAAGTGTCGGCTGCACAGGCTACGCTTACCGTCCGCTTCCAACCGACAACGACTAAGAATCATGACCGCACTACCGCTACCCGTTCGATGGTGACCGGTGCGAAGTGTGCCCGTTATGATAAACTTGTTTCCGATGCGGGTAGTGCAGGAGGCGGTAACTCCGGTGGAAGCGACAAGCCCGGCGGAGGCGGTAATGAAGGAGGCGGAGAAGCGCCCGATCCGGCTGCATAAATGACGTCACGGCAGTGAG
>NZ_QTLK01000082.1:0-681 GCF_003602705.1 Bacteroides sp. AM16-13 | reverse complement strand
GATTGTCCGGTTACAAAAGTTAAAGTAGAATATGTTGCTACCGGATATAGTCTTGAAAAATAATATAAGTCTCCTGTTTCTTTCTTTTTTCTTGTTTATCTCTTGTGACCATAAGCATAAAGAATATGCAAAAGGTGTATTATTCTATTCGGGATTTCCGCACGAGAGAGAATTAAGAGGAGAAGTGATAGAGCTTGATACTGCCTTGCTTCGTTATCCGTTTAGGATACGAATCGAAGGGGATAAAGCCATTGTGATGGATTTACATGGTCTTGATCATTATGGACACTTGTTCCAATATCCCGGTTTTCAGTATTTATCTTCTTTTGGCAAGCGTGGTGATTCACCTACAGAAATGTTATCAATGGAGAACTTTCGTTTACAGAATCATGGAGTCTGGACATTGGATGCCAATAAAAGTGAATTAACTAGGTTAGACTTTTCTTCATCCGGTGATTCATTGCTTCGTGACGAAGCGGTAACATTGGATGAAGATATACTTCGACCACTTGATTTTGCTATATATAATGATTCATTGTTTATTATTCCTGACTATTCCGGTGAAAATCGTTTATGTCGAGTTAGTTGTAATGGGAAGCTTATAGATAAGATAGGAATTATTCCGACTATTGATGAAAAAGCATTGAAAAATGCTCGTCCGGCATTGGCTCAAGCATGGAG
>NZ_QTLK01000081.1:539-745 GCF_003602705.1 Bacteroides sp. AM16-13 | reverse complement strand
TACGCGCAGGATAGAGTGATAAGCGAACTGGCAAAGGTGAATAAAAACCTGATTGTTGTCAATATCTCCGGCAATGCAGTGGCTATGCCTTGGGTGAATGAAGTGCCTGCTATTGTTCAAGGTTGGTTCCTGGGTTCGGAAGCCGGAACAGCTCTTGCTTCCGTATTGGTGGGAGACGCTAATCCTTCAGGAAAACTTCCTTTCAC
>NZ_QTLK01000081.1:0-529 GCF_003602705.1 Bacteroides sp. AM16-13 | reverse complement strand
GAGACGCTAATCCTTCAGGAAAACTTCCTTTCACTTTCCCTGCAAAACTGGAAGATGTAGGTGCTCATAAACTGGGAGAATATCCGGGTAATAAAGAAGAACTGGCACAGTCTAAACATAGAGGAGACACCATTAATGAAATCTATCGGGAAGATATTTTCGTAGGTTATCGCTGGGCGGATAAAGAGAAAATCAAACCGTTGTTCCCGTTCGGACACGGATTGAGCTACACTACTTTTGCCTATGGAAAACCTTCGGCCGACAAGAAGACAATGACAGCAGATGATACCATTTCTTTCACAGTCAATGTGAAGAATACAGGCACTCGTGAAGGTCAGGAGGTTGTTCAGCTTTATATCAGCGATAAGAAATCTTCTCTCCCTCGTCCGGTAAAAGAGTTGAAAGGTTTCCAAAAAGTGAAATTGGCTCCGGGCGAAGAGAAAGCAGTAACGCTGACGATTGATAAGAAAGCATTGAGCTTCTTTGATGATGCCAAACACGAATGGGTGGCCGAACCGGGCAAGTTTGA
>NZ_QTLK01000080.1:0-1082 GCF_003602705.1 Bacteroides sp. AM16-13 | reverse complement strand
ATGCGAATCAGTAGTTGAAATCACTAGCTGATTCAGTTAGTTAAATTGTTATTATTCAATTAATTATCTCATTTATTTATTTCTTAATCTCCTTGAAAATCAGTATATTAGAAGAATAAAACCACTCATTATTCTAATTATGATTCCCAAGGAGAAAGAGCTAAAACTTATAAAAATATATATGTATATCTGCGATGTTTATCAGTCTTCACTGAAGTTCTACTGTCAGAGGTTCAGTAATAACGCTACACCGATCTTCACTGATCAGGAGCTGCTTACCGTATATCTGTTCTGCGGAGCGTATCAGCGCTATTTTAGCATCAAAGAGATACATACATTCACCAAAGAATATTTGCTTTCCTGGTTCCCTAACCTTCCCTCTTATCAAACATTCAACTATCGGCTGAACCTGATGAGTGAGGCGATTAATGAACTGGTGAAGCATCTCATTACTTTCTTTAAACCAACAGATTGCGATTCTATGATATCACTTATTGACTCCATGCCCATCATTACTTGTGCAGGAAAGAACAAAACCGGAAAAGTGGCTACTGAAATTGCCACTAAAGGATACTGCTCTACAAAGAACATGTATTATTTCGGGCTCAAACTTCACACCTTAGCTTTCCGCAGGGAAGGAACCATTCCATTCCCCGAAATGATCATCTTATCATCGGCAGAGGAGAATGATCTGACTGTTCTTAAAAGAGAAGCCGCTGATAGTCTTATAAACAGATATATATTTGCGGATAAGATATACTCAGACTTCTCGTTCTGGGGAAACAAACAGCAGGAACAAGGGGTAACCATGATGACTCCCGTTAAAGCAATAAAGGGAGAGGAGCCTATTATTACTCAAAGAGAGAAAGCGGGCAGAGACCTGTTTTCAACTGCAGTATCAAAGGTCAGACAACCGATAGAATCTTTTTTCAACTGGCTGAATGAAAAAACAAATATTCAAAGAGCGATGAAAGTCAGATCTACATCTGGACTTTTAGTACATACGATGGGCAAAATTGCCATCGCATTCATTTATCTAATTTTCTAAAACAAGGAATCAGAGTTCAACTACTGATTCGCAT
>NZ_QTLK01000008.1:237562-243054 GCF_003602705.1 Bacteroides sp. AM16-13 | reverse complement strand
TCGTTTCCACTCACAAAGATAGTCGCGGTCTTGCTTTTCATAGAGGAAATATAAAGAATATCATTGGGATAATCGAATAAAATCGGCAGATTATGGCAGAAAAGTATGGATACCCAGTCATGAAACAACAACGGAAAGGCAAGGGGAGCAATCCATAAATGTTAATCTGGGCGATATATAAAAATGCAGCTTGTTTATTTATTATAGGAGCATTTCTGTATTTTTGTAGCCGCTTAATAAAAAAACAGGAAAGAGTAAATAAGCGTTGTGAAAGTCAAATGATGCGTAATACGATAAACTCACTTAAAGCCAAGTCAAACATGAGCAATAGTTCCATAAATGAACTGTTTGCTCATAGCTCTTTATTGGAACTGCCCAAAAAACATATCCTAACGTCCTCTTTCCAGAATGATAAAAACTTTTATTTCATTGAAAAAGGTATAGCACGCTCATATTGTGTAATTAACGACAAAGAACTCACCTCATGGTTTAGTACAGAAGGAGATATCGTTTTTTCGACGAACAATTTTTATGGGAACCAACAAGGGTACGAATATGAAGTTGTTCAGTTATTGGAAAATACGGTATTATATGCCGTGCCGATAAAAGATTTAGAAAAGCTGTATCAGACTAATATAGAAATAGCGAACTGGTCAAGGATTTTGCATCAAGAGGCTTTTATAATGAATGAAAAGCGTTTAATTTCAAGACTGTATAAGTCAGCGGAAGAACGATATATAGAATTGTTGCAAACACGTCCGGATCTCTTCCAAAGAGTAAATTTGGGTTATATTGCATCTTTTTTAGGCATCTCTCAAGTTACGTTGTGCCATTTGAGGAACAAGATTAAATAATAGGGTTGTTTCGTTTCCTTCGCATTGCTTTATTCTGCTTTTTTAAGTAGTTTAAAAAAAATGTCATACCATTGTCCTAACTTTGCAATTGAAAAAATTGAATACCAAATGAAAAATGTGAATCATATAGTATGGGCTGATTTAATTCGTGTGATAGCCATTTTAATGGTCATCTGTATCCATTGTTCAGACCCTTTCAATGTTTCTCCTGAAGCTCGTTTAAATCCGGAGTATAACTTATGGGGGAGTATTTATGGAGCTTTCTTGCGTCCGTGCGTACCGTTGTTTGTGATGCTGACAGGAATGTTATTATTACCGGTAGAACAGGAAATCGGACAATTTTATAAAAAAAGGATGCTTCGTGTAATAGTCCCTTTTATTGTATGGTCTTTATTATATAACTTGTTTCCGTGGTTTACGGGTATTTTAGGGCTGAATAATTCTGTTTTGTCTGAAATGTTTGCGTATGCAGGAGAGTCTCCAAGTCAAACTTGGGATAGTTGCTTGCATAATATTCTTATGATTCCTTTTAACTTCAATACATATACAGTTCCTTTATGGTACATATATATGTTGATAGGATTATATTTGTATATGCCTTTTTTTTCTGCATGGCTGAAACAAGCAACAGAGAAACAAATGAAAATATTCTTATCCGTTTGGTTTATCACATTATTTCTGCCTTATTGCCAAGAATATATATCCAGCTATATAGGAGGTACTTGTGCTTGGAATGACTATGGCACTTTATATTATTTTTCAGGTTTTAGCGGTTATCTGCTTTTAGGCTATTATTTGAAAGACAGAAACAAGTTGTCGGTGAAAAAGACTGTTGTTTTATCTCTTATTCTTTTTAGTGTCGGTTATGCCATAACGTATTATGGATTCAGGAATATGACTTCACAACCTGATATTACAGAGCGCCAAATGGAATTATTCTTTTTATACTGTTCGCCCAATGTCTTTTTAATGACGGTTGCCTGGTATTTATTAATTCAAAAAGTAAAGGTAACGTCTCCCTTAATTATATCAGCCTTAAAGAATATAACAAAATGTGGACTGGGCATCTATATGGTACATTATTTTGCTGTAGGAATAGGTTATTTAGCAATTGACAGAATTGATTTACCTATATTCATGCGTATTCCAGCGACAGCTTTATTTGTGTTTATCGTATCGTGGTCTATAGTTGCATTATTCTACAAAGTGCTTCCTAAGGCTGCGAAATGGATAATGGGATAGTTTAGTTTTGCGACATAAATGAAAAACGGATAAAAGAAAAAAGGGAGCAGTCCGAAAATTAAGGGGGAGTGATTCGGGGCAATCACATTCTTAAAATAAACACATAGCGGTCCATATCGAGCGTTTCATCATACCGAAGAACGCCACAAGTCCACGCAGCAGTTCGACAAGCTAAGGCGGAACATACGGCAGTCCATACAGCAACGGAAAGGCAAGGTGGGATGAAGCTATAACCGTGTTATCTCGCTGGAAAACAATAAAAAAGTGCTATTCATAATCCTTTGTGAATAACATTTTTCTATATTTGCAAATAAAAAAGTACATCGGGAGCTGTGCCGGATACGTGACGAACAAAAGACTTTCGGAAAAATACACGTGAATACAGAATTACAACCACATATATAAAACATGAAAGCAACAATACCATATAAAAGAATTGAAAACACTCTGTTTGCTATTATCCCTCTACTCGTGGGATGGCGTATCACTTCTTATTATACATCTGCTTTACCCGATTTCGACATAGCGGCTAACGATATATTCATAACGATAGAATGTAAAGTGCAGACATTTGTATTATGGGGGATTATGTTATTCTTTTTCTACGTCATCGGAAAACAAGTGAATAATATACGGAAAAGACGGTTGTTCAAGATAACTGCCGTGTTGGTATATTGGTTAATCGTGTGGGGTATCTGCTACTACCAATGTGCCATAGAAGCGGTGCGGAACTGGAATGATATGATGAATGGGAATGTTGGATAGACTAAGTATTTACAGTTATCCGAATTATCAATATAAACAAACTATGACAGGAAAACAGGTGACATGAAGAAACGAAAAAAAAAGAGCAACAAGCAATCGAGGCGTGAAATCATTGCCGATGTCAAGCGTAGAGAGGTTGAGTGGAGAAAGGAAAGGAGAAAGGAAAGGTGGCGTATATGCAAATCCCATATCATGTTGTGGGGAACATTTATATCTTTCTTCTTATTACTTATATTCGTCATGCTGTTAGATATACGTAATACCTTCTCCAACATCATACTTGGATTGATAGCCATTAACGGTGGGATTTATCTATTTATGTACATCCTGTTTAAAGCAGCCCGGAATCTGACCATCCGGATACCTCTGAAAAATGGCGAAAGTACGGGAAATACGCAATGGTTGTTGGATTCTTCGGAAACTTTGGTAGAGCCTGAATATTTAAGCCGGTGTGATGACAAACAGATTGTTATTGATAATGACGGCATATCGGTGAGAGTATTGCTTTTTCTGATCTGGCTTGTTATATTTTTAGCTATGGTTTATCTCGGTTTAACTCCTTCAAAACTTGCAACTGAAGATTATGGAAGTACATTACTGCTTCTTGAGTTGTACTTTCTTATCCTGGCACTAGGAATAAGTGCCATTCTACAACCTTGGCGGCGGATTGTTTTTGATCGTGCTTCCAGAACTGTAACTATACCAGGACGACTTCTGCTGCATAAAAAAGAAACCATACCTTATAGTCAGGCTGAACTCACGATTCGTTATTACATGGGGCGTGGTTCGTTGGGGTTGTGACAAGTATAATAATTTCCAATTCCAATTCACCCAGCCTGTTAAGTGGAGTTTCCTTAATGCCAGGCGATATAGATGAAGCCAGGCGTTTTGCACGCTTCATACAACTATACATGGAAAAAGAGGAGTTGCCGGACATACCAGAATTTGAGAAATACAGGAATGAAGTAAACGTTTAAATTGAAATAATAATGGGTAGAATCATTTTATTTTTTTTAGGAAGTGCATTGTTTTTGTCCGGCTGCAAGAATAGTAAACAGCCGGAAGGTTATAATTCTGTTAATATTATTGAATATGTTAATGTTTATGATGAAAACAACAGGATTCTAACCGCACAGGGTACTGAATATGACTATCTCTATTTTGGAGACAATAAAGATAAAGAAATCTTGGCTGATGTAAATAATTTTACAACGATATATAGTTATGATAATGATTCTTCCTGCTATACTGTAAAGGAACCCTTGTCGGAATCATTGCTAAAAACAATGAGATACACTGAAAATACCATAGAAGAACTTGTATTGGAAAATAATAAGGACACATTTAGTTATTCTTTTTCTCTCTATCATGATAAGAATAAACCTAAGTATAAAAAAGATATTATAATATTAGGAGATGAACCCTTTTCTGACTCAAGATATGAGGAATACTACTACTATGATAATAATGGAAATAATACGAAAAAAATCTATCATGACTTGAACACCGGGGAAAGAGAAGAAACCTATAAATTTAATGATACAGATTATAAGGAAGCTGTTAATCTTGTCCCTTCTTCCGATTACAAACAAAACATCGAGTGTTCATTGAAACAAACTGTTAATGATACCTTAATCACTCGGATTACCTTAAACGGTGTAATTAATAGAGTGATGAAGGAATACATTGATGGAAAAAAGAAAATTAAGGAAGAGTTTGACAATGACATGACTTTAATCAATAAAGAAACAGAGTATGAAGAAAGAGGACTGAAGGTAAATGTTAATCATACTTTAAGAAGTACAGGTTACTCAACCGACAGTATCTATTATGAAGGAAACAAAAAAGTTAAGCATATTTATAATTCTGACTACAATGGCACCATAACAGTTGAAATTTCAGAATATGATGAGCAAGGAAATATAATAAAGAAAACAATAAAACTCCGATGGGCGTCAGATAATAAAATTACTAGTTGAATACAAACATATTTATATTTACATTATTTACAGGTTATTGCATCTCTATTTCAAACAGATAATGTTTGTCTGTTTTACCATTTTTTGATTAATATCAAACAGAATAATTGGTTAGCATTGGCTATATATCTTTCTCTTTTTTTGCCAGCTGCTTTTATAAAATTGTCGCCGATAGTTTGTATTTTCGGGAAAAGCTATTATATATGCAAATGAAAGAGTTATTTGCCAGCATAGTAACGTAAATCTCTGAAAATCGCACGGTTGCTAACTCGTTACCGCCACTTCTCAAATAATTCGCTAAAAGTTTATTTCTCAATCGGTTAAGTCTGATCGATGAAAATCTAAAATAGATTCATTCTTACACGGTTTTGATTCTTTTCACCACAGAGGACACGGAGAACACAGAGGTGAATTTGTTTTATGACTTACGGTTGTGACCCTAATTTTGATGCGTAATCCTCCTACCATAAAGTTGAAAAAACATGAAAACATCTGCCACCTGCAACGAAAAGCGTGTAATGTACTAGTTGATAAATAGTTGGAGCGTTGCAGATACCTGCGGCAGATAGGTTGCAGATAAAGTATCTGCAACACAGTATAAACCTTACATAAGCTAATTCTCCAGGAGGGCAAAAGTTTATTGTATACATTG
>NZ_QTLK01000008.1:158316-237552 GCF_003602705.1 Bacteroides sp. AM16-13 | reverse complement strand
GCTAATTCTCCAGGAGGGCAAAAGTTTATTGTATACATTGACTTCCCGTTTCCAGGCGGGGAACTGTCGTTTCCTGCATTAGAAATTACAGTTTCCACGGCAGGAAACGAGAGTTTCTAAGGCGGGACACTACAGTTTCTACGTAAGGATTGTACTGTCGTTTCCCCGTAGAGACACCACAAATTCTCCATAGAGTGATCCCAATTATCCCATAGCTTTGCATCAAGGAATCAAGGCTTTTTCTTTGATTATATAACGTGTTGCAGATACTTTATCTGCAACCTATCTGCCACAGGTATCTGCCACGTTCTAACTATTTATTAACTAGTGTATTACACGCTTTTCGTTGCAGGTGGCAGATGTTTTTATGTTTTTCAACTTTATAGTAGGAAAAAATTTAGCACTTGAATGATATTCTATCAACAAAAAGAAAACCCTCATAAGTACTTAACTTACAAGGGTTTTTGTTGGGTGGAAGACCGGACTCGAACCGGCGACATTCAGAACCACAATCTGACGCTCTAACCAACTGAACTACATCCACCATGTCTGCGTTTCTCTAACGCGGTGCAAAGATAGATATTATCTTCTAATCTCCAAAAGATTCTGCTATTTTTTTTCGAAAAAAGTATATTCTTTTATTCCCTGATTGTGCTTGTTGAAAAGGGTTCGCGCGTCATTCGTGAAGATTTTCAGAGAGTTACGTGCTTGTAAAGGAATTGAATCAATCGGGAAATTGACGGGGAGTAATTGATGATTTTTTTTCCCGGACTGAATGGGGCGGGCTGTCCAGACTAAACTATACTCGCAATTATTGAGACGGACTGTGCTGTCTTTTACTAATTCCATTCTTACCATCAGTCCACCATCGGTGCGGCGGGCGGACATATTGGAAATATAATTTCCCAGTGAATAGACTACGAGATGTTTGTCGTTCGTCACGCTGTCTGTGCGAACTTCAATGGGTTGAACTACGTGAGGGTGGGAGCCGATGACATGATTTACTCCTTTTTGAATCAGCCAGTCAGCAAGGAATTTCTGCTCTTTGTCCGGGAGTGACTGGTATTCGATTCCCCAATGCATACAAGCTATGATTGCGTCCGGTTTCACTGCTTTGCTCTCTTCAATATCTTTGGCGATAACTGTTGTATCAATATAGTTCACGATATTGGGAGGAGTAACGGGGATACCGTTTGTGCCATACGTATAGTTGAGCAGGGCGATGCGGAACCCGTTCTTTTCCAATAAAAGAGGATATTTCTTGTCGCGTTCTTCGGTGTTGATATACGTGCCTGCATGTGGAATTTTCAACGAGTCGATAAGTTGAATGGTACGCTCCAATCCGGATTTGCCACGGTCGAGACTATGATTGTTGGCAGTCACTAAAACATTGAAACCTGCGTCATGAATTGCGGTCAGAAATTCGTCCGGTGCGCTGAAAGCAGGATAACCTTTGTAGGGTTTGCCTCCTAACGTAACTTCCAGATTGGCGATAGCGAGATCGGCTCTCCCTATTTCTTCTTTAACGTACGTAAAACAGGTGGAATAATCATAGCCGGTTGAGGTTCGTGCAGCGTTGATTTGTCCTTGATGCTGCATGAGGTCACCTACGAAAAGGAGTCGTAGGGTATCAGTGGGGGAAATACTGTCGGTTGCGGAAAGGCTGTCCGACAGGGTATCGATGATAGAATCTCTCTTTGCCTGCGACCGGGAGGTGCAGGACAAAGAGAGAAGTAAAATCATCAGAAACAAGCTATGTTTCATTGATAAATGGCTTTCTTGCCAGCTAAGAGTGTATTTTTCATTAACGATACAATCGTCATCGGTCCAACACCGCCCGGTACGGGAGTGATAAAGGAACATTTTGGGGCAACTTCGTCAAACTTCACGTCACCAGTCAGTTTGAAGCCTGATTTCTTGGTTGCATCCGGCACACGCGTAGTACCTACATCGATAACTACCGCACCTTCTTTCACCATTTCGGCTTTTACAAAGTTGGGTTGTCCCAGGGCAGCGATGATAATATCAGCTTCCTGACATTCTTTTATCAGGTCTTTGCTGCGGCTGTGGCATACCGTCACCGTGGCATCGCCCGGATAGGCTTTCTGCATCATCAGGGCAGCCATCGGTTTGCCGACGATATTGCTACGTCCGAGTACAACACATTTTTTGCCGGAAGTCTCTATTTCGTAACGTTTCAACAATTCGAGGATACCGTTGGGAGTAGCGGATACATAGCACGGAAGTCCGATGGACATACGGCCTACGTTGATCGGGTGGAAGCCGTCTACATCTTTACGGTAATCAATCGTTTCGATTACTTTCTGTTCGGAGATATGTTTAGGTAAGGGAAGTTGTACGATAAAGCCGTCTACATCGTCGTCTTCATTCAGTTCGCGTACTTTGGCAAGCAGTTCTTCTTCGGTCACGTCACTTTCATAACGGATGAGGGAGGACTTGAATCCACATACTTCACAGGCTTTTACTTTGGCAGCTACATACGTTTCGCTACCACCATCGTGTCCAACAAGGATAGCCGCCAGATGCGGGCGTTTTCCGCCACGAGCCACAATTTCGGCTACTTCGGCTGCAATCTCTTGTTTCACTTGTTCGGAAATGGCTTTTCCGTCTATCAGAGTCATATTTTCAGGGTATTTATTGGTGATGGGCAAAAGTAAAATAAATAACTGAACTCTCCAAAAGGATTGGAATTTTTGTCAGGAGATGAGCAGTATATTATCAGTTTGTTAGTGGAGAAACTACTTTCTACCGTAGGCTTCCGGATACAAAAAAAGAGGAAGTCGAAACTTCCTCTTTTTTGTTATAATCAGTTTGGATCTATTGAATGATTATCTTTTCATTTTAGGCATCATCTTACCCATCTTGCTGCTAGTTACCATCTTCATCATTTTGCGAGTCTGGTCGAACTGTTTCAGCAGGCGGTTTACTTCCTGAATAGTCGTTCCGCTACCTTTTGCGATACGTGTACGACGTGATCCGTTCAGTATTTCCGGGTTGGAACGTTCTGCCGGAGTCATGGAATAGATGATAGCTTCGATGCTTTTGAAAGCATTGTCGTCAATATCAATATCTTTGATTGCCTTTCCTACTCCCGGAATCATGGAGGCAAGGTCTTTCAGATTACCCATTTTCTTGATTTGTGCAATCTGGCTAAGGAAGTCATTGAAGTCGAATTGGTTCTTGGCAATTTTCTTTTGTAAACGTTTAGCCTCTTCTTCATCATATTGTTCCTGTGCACGTTCTACCAATGAAACGATGTCACCCATACCGAGAATACGGTCGGCCATACGGGCAGGGTGGAATTGGTCGATTGCTTCCAGCTTTTCACCTGTACCAACAAATTTGATCGGTTTGTTCACTACCGAACGGATAGAAAGAGCCGCACCACCGCGGGTATCACCATCAAGTTTGGTCAGTACCACACCGTTGAAGTCCAGACGTTCGTTGAATTCTTTAGCCGTGTTTACAGCATCCTGACCGGTCATAGAGTCTACCACGAACAGAATTTCGTTCGGGTTGATTGCTTCTTTGATAGCGGCGATCTCGTTCATCATCTGTTCGTCTACTGCCAGACGTCCGGCTGTATCGACGATAACGAGGTCATATCCTTTGGCTTTAGCTTCCTGAATAGCGTGTTGTGCGATTTCTACCGGATTCTTGCTGTCCAGTTCGCAGTACATCGGTACTTCGATTTGTTCTGCCAATACGCGCAACTGTTCGATAGCTGCCGGACGGTAAACGTCACAAGCCACCAGTAATGGCTTACGGTTTTTCTTGGTTTTCAGCATCCGTGCCAACTTACCGGAGAAGGTGGTCTTACCCGAACCTTGCAAACCTGACATCAGGATGACTGCCGGACGGGCGTCGATATTGATCTCGGCTGTCTCTCCACCCATCAACTGTGTAAGTTCATCATGTACGATTTTCACCATCAACTGGCTTGGCTTCACAGCCGTAAGCACGTTCTGGCCAAGAGCTTTTTCTTTCACTGTATCCGTGAAATTCTTTGCCACCTTGTAGTTTACGTCGGCGTCGAGAAGTGCTTTACGTACGTCTTTCAGCGTCTCCGCCACGTTGATTTCGGTGATTTTGCCTTCACCTTTCAGAATCTTGAATGACCGTTCTAGTCTTTCACTTAAATTATCGAACATAGTTATTTAATTACGAATTACTAATTACAATTTACTTGGGCGAAAGAGGGACTTTTCCGTCTACTCTTTATTTGAGCTTGCAAATGTACAAAAATCTCTTGTATTTATATCTTTTTATTCTGCCATTTTGCTTTTTTGAGATAAATATAACTTGTTATCAACAGCAAGCTATAATACACAATCTCAATCGTAAAGCAAATTTCGATCGGTGCTTTCAGCCACATTCCGATGAAAATGATGTATGATCCGTAGATGATAATTGTAATCGTTTCGAGCAACAGGGCTGCCTGTGTATTTCCTGTTCCGGAGATACCGTTGAACACTACATTGGCTACGGATGCGATAAGCATGGCGCAACAAATTACATATACCGAAGGTACGGATTCCGTAATGAGTGCGGCTTCACTGGTGTAGATAGAGAGCAGGAACTGCGGAAACAGTGCCGATACCGCTACTAACCCCAGCATGATGAAAAAGGAGAAACGCGCAATTTTATTAATGAGCGGCATCACGTGCTGGATGCCTCCTGCACCAATAGCATTGCTGACAAGACTGTTGGTAGTCGTAGCCAGTGCGTTGACCGGAATCAACAATACGACATAAATACTTCGGACGATATTGGCAATCGCCAGTTCCCGTTGCCCCAACCGTTCTACGGCTACGAAGAAAACAAACCAGGTAGCCATCGACAGGAAATATTGCAGCATGGTGAAGCAGGAGATACTAAGGATCCGCATCAGCAATGCTGGGTCGAATGTGCGCAGGCGGTTCATACCGTATTTCTTTAAATCGACCGTGGCATACGTATAGATGACGAAAAAGAGAATGGAGGAGGCTTCTGCCAGTACGGAAGCAATAGCAGCCCCTTTGATACCCATTTCCGGCAAACCGAACTTTCCGAAGATTAATGCATAGTCCAGTACGACATTGGTTAATGCCATGACAATGGCATTGATGGTTAGCACTTTAGTGCGTGTAATGCCGATATACAATGCCCGGAACATGACATTGATAAAAGAGAAAAAGAATCCGTAAATACGCCAGTCCAGAAACTCCATTGTTCCTTCGTAGATGGATTCTGAAGAAACTAGCAAACGCATGATGTTTCCACCGAATGCCTTGGTGAATCCAAATAGCAGCAGTGCCATCACGAACAGGAACATGACTCCCTGAATCATGACAGGGCCGACATCTGAATAGCGGCCTTCGCCATTGCGTCGCGCTATGACAATCTGCGAACCGGTACTGAATCCGAATGCGATGGTGAATACACATATATAAAATAACCCGCCCATAGCCGATGCTCCAAGAGCTACCTCACTCACGTGTCCGAGGAATGCTGTGTCGGTGACATTGATGACATTTTGTGCCAGCAAGCTTAGTAGTATCGGGTAACTGACACTCCAAATCTGTTTGTTGGTATACATAATTAAGCGTTTAAGTTTACACTTTGCAAAGATAGTGCTTTATTTCGATTCGGAGGCGATGGGGTAGATGAAAACTATTTCCGGACCTTCGGGAGTTTTATCGTTAGTTGATTCGGAATGAAGCATGTCTCCCTTACGGCTTAATATGAACCGGATGATTCGTGTTTGCCGGTGTTCTTGGGCTATACTAGTGCGCTGCTTGCTTGTAAGTTTGCCAGCGAAAAAACTAAAAAGAGTGAAGATTTCTGTGTCGTCTTCACTCTTTTTTATTATTTATTTTCTTTTGAGTATTTCCCGAACTCCAGGACCTTCGTGGTTGGGGTAGCCGGGAGTATGGTTTCTGCATCGTGGATCAGCATCTACTTTCAAGCTTCGGTAGTCATCTTTTGTGCGGGTGATGTAATCATCAAGCATGGCACGGTGTTCTGCCAGAACTTTACTGTATTTCGGATCTTTGGCGAGATTCTTGCGTTCTCCCGGATCTTTTTTCATATCATATAGTTCTTCTCCATTGCCTTCCAGATAGTGCGTGTATTTGTATCTCGGTCCGCGTACCATACGTCCGGGGGTAACGACATATTCATATTCGCTGTGCCATTCGGAAACTACATAAGGGTGAGTTTTTTTCTGTTTCTCTCCTTTTAATGTAGGTGCGAGACTGATTCCCTGTTTTTCGACCGGAACGGAAATTCCTGCCAAATCACAAAGGGTAGGCAAAAGATCCAGCGTAGGCTGTGTCAATAGTTGATCTACCGGTTTTTTCTGTTGTTTGATGCCGGGACCTGCAAAGATAAACGGAACGTTTGTCATTTCATCATAGAAACTGATATGCTTGGTCACCATACGGTGTGAAGCCATTCCGTCGCCATGATCGGCCATGATAACAACGATGGTGTTTCTTCCGGCAGGAGTGGAGTAAAGAGCTTTTAATACACTGTCTACTTGCTTGGACACCATTTTAGTATAGTGCTGGAAAGCGGCAATGTAATGACGGTAATTCTCTTCATTCCAATGAGAGGCCTGGGTCATGCGGCGATGGCTGCAACAGATGTATTGCACCGGTTTGGGGATATTGTTCCAGTCTTCCACGTCGAAGTTGGCTGGTAGTTCAGGAAGAGTTCCGCTGATGGGGCGGTCGGTATGTACTCCTTCATTTGCTCCTACGAATCCGCAAATGTTGTGAGGGTTCTGAAAATCGGCAATACAGATGAATGGTTCTTTGGGAGGGTTGCTTAAATAAGCAACAGCATCTTCGCAGGTTCCTACGTCTAGGAAGCTGTCGTTATTGACCGGGAACTCCGGATCAGTGAATGGTTTGGCTACCGGTTCTTTGTGTTTGAATCCTCTTAGGGAGCCCATGTCGTGTGTTTTTCCGAAGTGTACGGCTTCGTAACCGTTTTCGGAAAAAAGGCTTCCTAGTGTCGGTACATTTTCGGGAATACGTGGGTTGATAGGTTCGCTGGAGTTCGAACGTACATTCGTTTGATGAGGCATCATGCCGCTCCATAAAGCTGCGCGTGAAGGTTGGCTGAGAGGGCAGCCTACATAAGCATTGGAGAAGATAACTCCTCGTGAAGCGACTTCGTCAATAGGGAGGGTGCAGCCTTGTGTTTGCCCGTAAGCTCCGACGACGCGTTGTGTCAAATGGTCGCACTGGATAATCAGGAAATTGGGCTTTTCTTGAGCTTGGGCTGCTACGCCGCATAGGGCTAATCCCATGAATGGATAAATAGTTTTCATTACTGGTTAGAATTAAGTAATAGTTGATTTTGAAACAAAAGTAGGAAAAAAGGAAACGCAAAAAAGGGTGAAGTAGTAGTTTTGGACGCAAGTGAAAGTATTTTGTACAAAAATGTAATGTGTGATGGATGATTAGGGGGAACTATTGCTGATGAACGTTGGATTGTGAAGGATGAACGGCAAGTGGTTATTGATTAACGGGGTGGCTAAAAAAGAGAACGGTGAACAAACTGCAATTATTAGGACGCAGTTTGTTCACCGTTCATCATTTATCGTTTACCGCTAATTAGCTGTTCATGCTCATCAGGAATTCATCGTTATCTCTGGTCTTTTCCAAACGGTCTTTAACGAAGTCCATTGCTTCGATCGGATTCATGTCTGCAAGATATTTACGTAATATCCACATGCGGTCAAGAGTTGTCTTATCAAGCAACAGGTCGTCGCGACGAGTGCTGGATGCAGTAATGTTGACTGCCGGGAAGATACGTTTGTTGGACAGGTTGCGGTCGAGCTGCAACTCCATGTTGCCGGTACCCTTAAATTCTTCGAAGATAACTTCGTCCATTTTAGAACCGGTATCGATCAATGCGGTAGCGATGATGGTCAACGAGCCGCCGTTTTCAATATTACGGGCAGCACCGAAGAAACGTTTAGGTTTGTGAAGTGCATTTGCATCCACACCACCGGAAAGAACTTTACCGGATGCAGGAGATACTGTATTGTATGCACGAGCCAGACGGGTGATAGAATCAAGGAAGATCACTACGTCGTGACCACATTCTACCAAACGTTTTGCCTTTTCCAATACAATACCTGCAATTTTTACGTGACGTTCTGCCGGTTCGTCGAAAGTAGAAGCGATAACTTCTGCATTAACGCTGCGTGCCATATCGGTTACTTCTTCCGGACGTTCGTCAATCAGCAGCATAATCATGTAAACTTCCGGGTGATTGGCTGCAATAGCGTTAGCGATATCTTTCATTAAGATAGTCTTACCTGTCTTTGGCTGGGCAACGATCAAGGCACGTTGTCCTTTACCGATAGGAGCGAAAAGGTCAACAACGCGTGCAGACATGGAGTCTGAATAACCGCCTTTGCAAAGTTTGAACTTTTCATCCGGGAAGAGAGGTGTCAGATGTTCGAAAGGAACACGGTCGCGAACGAAGGCTGCGTCACGTCCGTTAATTTTCGACACTTTTACCAACGGGAAATATTTTTCTCCTTCTTTGGGTGGACGGATAACACCTTCCACTACATCACCGGTTTTCAAACCAAAGAGTTTGATTTGAGATTGTGATACATAAATGTCGTCAGGAGAAGAAAGGTAGTTGTAATCGGAAGAACGGAGGAATCCGTATCCATCCTGCATGATTTCCAGAACGCCTACTCCGTTGAGAATATCATCGAATTCGTAAGGCTTTTCGCGTTCAATAACCTTACGCTCCTGCTGTTGTTGCTGTTGTGCCGGAAGATTCTCGTTCGCATGGTTTTGCTGAGTGGCACGTGGCATCGGTAAGCGTTGTTGGTTCTGGTTCTGATTTGGATTCTGAACCTGATTCTGATTATTGTTATTACGCTGGAAATTATTATTGTTGTTATTAGCGTTATTGCTATTATTGTTCACATTATTATTACCGTTGTTATTGTCGCGTGGACGGACAATACGCGGGCGTTGCTGCTGTGCTTGCTGCTGTTGAGATTGTTGTTGCTGTTGAGGATGAGATGGCTGTTCAGGTGCTGTTTGCACAGGTTCTGTTTTAGTTGCCTCGAATTTGCCAAAGAGTTCGGTAGGAAGCTCTATTTTTTCAGAAGGCAGATCTTCGATTGGAATAAAATCATCATCGTCAACGCTGGATAAGATATTGCTTTCCTCGTCGATAACGGGTGCGGCTTTCTTTTGTGGTTTATCTATCACTTTTTTCTCTGCAACAGGCTTGTTTGGCTCTGCGGCTGGTTTATTTGTTTCTGCAGCCGGTTTGCTTTTTGCTTTCTTTTCAGCAGTCGGCTGTTGTGCTGGAGCAGCTTTTTCTTTTGTTTCAGTAGTTTTCTCTGCAACAACAGGCTTAGTTTCCACTACTTTGGGAGCAGCCGGTGTTACATTTTCTACTTCTTTTTTCTCTTCTGCGTCAGCGCTCTTGCGTGGACGTCCCACTTTACGCTTGGGAGCAGTAGTAGCGTTTTCTGCTTTAGCTTCTACAACAGGAGCTTCTTTTTCTTTGTTTGTACTTTCTTCTTTCTTGGAAGGTTGTGGTGCTTTTACAGGAGTGGCTTCTTTTGTTTTATTAACCTCTCCACTCTTTGGTGTGGAAACTACCTTGTCTTCTTTTTTGGTAGGAGCTACCCGTGAACGCTTTTTCTTTTGTTCTTCATTTTTGCGTTCTTCTTTGAGCTTATCTGCGGCAACTTTCTTAGTAGCTCCTACAATAGCCTGTTCATCGAGTATCTTATAAACAAGGTCTTCTTTTTTGTATGAGTCTGCTTTTTTTATGCCTAACTCTTTGGCAATAACTTGAAGTTCCGACAGATTTTTGTCGTTTAATTGGATAATGTTATACATATAGTATGGTAAGTTATTAATATTTCTTTTTTTGCTGAATTACGGACAGCATTACTACAGCTTATGGCTACAGATATGCAAGCATACGTTTTGTTTTTTATTCTGAATTAGGGATGTATATGTTGAATCGTAGAATGTTTCAACGGGGCAAAGATAATAATTTTTTTTGGTTTCATGAACAATCAAACATTTTTTTCCACGTAAAAGTGTATCTTTGCTACATAAAAGAAAATAGTATGACAGTAAATGAAGCTCATTTAATTTATTTTTCGCCTACACACACATCTAAACAAGTTGCGGAAGCGATTGTTCACGGTACGGGTATAAAAAATATCCTTCCTATCAATGTAACGCAGCAAATTGCAGATGAAATCGTGATTCCTGCATCTGCTTTGGCCATTATTGTAGTGCCTGTGTATGGAGGTCATGTCGCTCCTCTGGCAATGGAGCGTTTGCAGTACATCCGGGGAGTGGATACTCCGACCGTTTTGGTGGTGGTATATGGAAACCGTGCTTATGAGAAAGCTTTAATGGAACTGGATGCTTTTGCTATTCCTCATGGATTGAAAGTGATTGCCGGGGCAACTTTTATTGGAGAGCATTCATATAGTACTGATAAACACCCGATTGCGATGGGACGTCCCGATGAGTCGGATTTGGCCTTTGCTACGGAATTTGGGAAGAAAATCATGGAAAAAATACAGGCTGCCGATAGCATGGATACCCTTTATCCGGTAGATGTACGTGCTATCAAACGTCCGAGCCAGCCATTTTTTCCTTTGTTTCGCTTTTTGAGGAAAGTTATCAAGTTACGTAAAAGTGGAACACCGCTTCCCCGCACTCCTTGGGTGGAGGATGAAAATTTGTGCACCCATTGTGGATTGTGTGTGGTCCGTTGTCCGGCAGGGGCTATAACGAAAGGGGATGAACTGCATACAGATGAAGCTAAATGTATCAAGTGTTGTGCCTGTGTAAAAGCCTGCGTTAAAAAAGCACGGGTGTATGATACTCCTTTTGCGGCTTTGTTGTCAGATTGCTTCAAGAAACAGAAATTGCCTCAAACTATTTTGTAGATTACGACACGCTTAGTTGTTTCATCAATACGAAAGCGGTTGTCTGTTCGTTCGCCTATCAGCCACGCAATGTGTTCTCCACAACAGAGTACCCACTGGCGTTCTTTTTGACTGATAGAAAATTTGCGGTCGGTCAGATAATCGCTTATTTTTTTCTTTCCTTTCATTCCGAAAGGAATAAAAGTGTCTCCTGTCTGCCATTTCCGGTAATGAATATCTCCATTCAGTTTGTCGGCATCAAAACAGGCTATTCCTTTGTCGCGTGGAATTAGGAAATCAGGGGTGTATTCTTTTTCTTCTTTGATGATTTGAAAAGGAGGAAGAACTTCATTTCTAGATTCGATTGCTTCTATTAAAAAGAATTCCCTGTCTTTTATCACTCTCCATTTTTTACTGCAAAATTGTTTGCCCGGTTGGCTGTGAAGCGAAAAGGCAATATCTTTGATTTGTGCAGAATTGAAGCCTAGAGGATGCAAGATTTCGAATAGAATAGCTTCGGGTGCCGGTTCCTTTACTAAATCACTGATTCGGATACCTTCTGTCGTTACAATATTATTTTTGGTTTCCTCTATGCATTTATTATATATGGTAGCTACATCATTCAGATAATTGCTCGTGTCTATCAGATTCTTTTTGACTGACGGATTGATTTCCTGCATAAGAGGAAGGAGATTGAGTCGGATTTTGTTACGGGTATATTCGTCTTCCAGATTGGTGCTGTCTGTTACATAATCTTGTCCGATGCTCTCCAGATAATGAATGATATCTTCTCGATTGACGCAAAGCAGAGGCCGTACGATTGCTCCGTTGCGGGGGCGGATTCCTAATAAACCGGTAATTCCTGTACCTCGAATCAGATTGAGTAGTATGGTTTCTACGCTATCATCCTGATGATGTGCTACGGCGATCACATCTGCCTGGCATTCTTTTCTCGTTTTCTCGAACCAGTCATAGCGTAATTCCCGTGCAGCCATTTCAATCGAAATCTGTTTTTCCTTTGCGTATTGTGTCGTGTTAAAATCAATTGTATGCAAATGGATTCCGGTTCTTTTGCAAAGTTGGCGGACAAACAGTTCATCCCGGTCTGATTCTTCGCCTCGCAGGTGGAAATTACAGTGTGCGGCTTCGCAATGATAACCTGCTGTGTGCAGAATACATAGCAGTGCCACCGAGTCGGCACCGCCACTCAATGCAATCAGGACTTTGGCATCCAGTGAGAACAAATGTTCTTTTTCTATATATTTTGTAACGCGTTGTTGTATCATATCTGCAAAGATACGAGTTTATCAATAAGTTTTTTTATTTTTCCTAAATCTTTTGGAGGAAGAAAATGGCTGCTATTTAAAAACATTCTAAATAATTTGCGTGCTCCGAAGTTATGAATTATCTTTGCCGAAAATTTTGAGAGTTATGCGTTTGTCCGAATTAAAAACAGGAGAAAAAGGTGTTATTGTAAAGGTATTGGGGCACGGTGGTTTTCGTAAACGTATTGTGGAGATGGGCTTCATTAAAGGTAAAACGGTTGAAGTGCTGTTGAACGCTCCCCTAAAAGATCCCATAAAATATAAAGTCTTAGGTTATGAAATATCTCTTCGTCGTCAGGAAGCTGAAATGATCGAAGTAATCAGCGAGGAGGAGGCAAAAGAACTGGCTGAAAAGACTGTTTATCATGAAGGATTACCCGAAGACCTTTCAGTAAAAGAAGAAGATATGAAACGGTTGGCGTTAGGTAAACGTCGCACCATCAATGTTGCCTTGGTCGGAAATCCGAACAGTGGCAAGACTTCTTTGTTTAATCTTGCGTCCGGTGCTCATGAGCATGTAGGCAATTACAGCGGTGTGACCGTGGATGCCAAAGAAGGTTATTTTGACTTCGAAGGTTATCATTTCCGTATTGTCGATCTGCCGGGAACTTATTCTTTATCTGCTTATACGCCGGAAGAAATCTATGTTCGCCGTCATATTATCGATGAAACTCCTGACGTGATTATTAATGTCGTCGATTCTTCTAATCTGGAGCGAAACTTATATCTGACTACTCAATTGATAGATATGAATGTCCGCATGGTAGTGGCTCTGAATATCTATGATGAATTGGAAGCCAGTGGAAATACATTGGATTACCATTTGTTGAGCAAGTTGTTCGGGGTGCCGATGCTGCCTACTGCCAGTAAGAAAAATCGTGGATTGGATACGTTGTTTCATGTAGTTATCAATCTGTATGAAGGAGTAGACTTCTTCGATAAACAGGGAAACATGAATCCGGAAGTTCTCAAAGACTTGACTGAATGGCATGACTCTTTGGAAGACCGTAAGAACCATGAGGAAGAGCATCTGGAAGATTATGTGCGTGAACATAAAAAGACGGGGCGTGTCTTCCGGCATATTCATATAAATCACGGTCCTGATATAGAAAAAGCGATTGAGGCTGTAAAAAGTGAAGTGTCCAAGAACGAGTTTATCCGGCATAAATATTCTACCCGTTTCCTCTCCATTAAATTGTTGGAGAATGATCCTGACATTGAGCGTATTGTACGCACATTGCCGAATGCGGATGAAATTTTCCATGTCCGCGACAAGATGTCGAAGCGTGTTCAGGAGACAATGAATGAGGATTGTGAATCGGCTATTACTGATGCTAAATATGGATTTATCAGTGGTGCGTTGAAAGAAACGTTCACGGATAATCATCTGGAACAGGCGCAGACAACAAAGGTACTGGATTCGATTGTAACTCATCGTGTCTGGGGATTTCCTATTTTCTTTCTTTTTATGTATCTGATGTTTGAAGGTACATTTGTCATTGGCGAATATCCGATGATGGGAATTGAATGGATGGTAGAGCAGCTTGGTGAATTGCTGCGCAATAATATGTCGGAAGGTCCATTTAAAGATCTGCTGATTGATGGAATTATCGGTGGGGTAGGAGCTGTCATTGTTTTCTTACCGAATATCCTGATTCTGTATTTCTGTATTTCTATCATGGAGGATTCTGGTTATATGGCTCGTGCGGCTTTTATCATGGATAAGATCATGCATAAAATGGGGTTGCACGGAAAGTCGTTTATTCCTCTGATTATGGGATTCGGATGTAATGTGCCTGCGATTATAGCGTCCCGTACTATTGAGAACCGGAAGAGTCGTCTCATTACCATGTTGGTGAATCCATTGATGTCTTGTAGTGCGCGTCTGCCGATTTATTTATTGTTGGTGGGTGCTTTCTTCCCGAACAATGCAAGTTTGGTGCTGTTAAGTATCTATGTGATTGGTATTGTGCTGGCTGTGGTAATGGCTCGCTTGTTTAGCAAGTTTCTGATAAAGGGTGATGATACGCCGTTTGTGATGGAGCTTCCTCCTTACCGAATGCCGACAGCGAAGTCTATCTTCCGTCATACATGGGAAAAGGGAGCGCAGTATCTGAAAAAGATGGGCGGAATTATTATGATTGCTTCTATTATTATCTGGTTTCTGGGATATTATCCGAATCATGATGCTTATGAAACGGTTGCCGAACAGCAGGAAAATTCTTATATCGGTCAGTTGGGGCGCGGAATAGAGCCGGTAATAAAGCCATTGGGATTTGATTGGAAATTAGGTATTGGCTTGCTTTCCGGTGTAGGGGCGAAAGAATTGGTGGTAAGTACGTTAGGCGTTTTGTATGCAGATGATCCGGATGCTGACTCGGTGAGTTTGGCAGAACGTATTCCGATTACTCCATTGGTCGCTTTTTGTTATATGCTGTTTGTATTGATTTACTTCCCGTGTATTGCGGCGTTGGCGGCTATCAAACAGGAATCGGGTAGTTGGAAATGGGCGCTTTTTGCTGCCTGCTATACAACGGCATTAGCTTGGCTTGTATCATTTGCTGTTTATCAGATTGGAGGATTGTTTGTATGAATAATTGGCAAGAGTGGGTAGTCGGAGTACTCGTTGTGCTCTGCATTGCCCGTGTCGTATATGGAATATTTCTTTTTTTTCGTCGTACGCGGGAAAATCAGAATCCTTGTGACAGCTGCGTAAGTGGCTGTGAACTAAAGGATATGATGGAGAAGAAACGCAGAGAGTGTGATGTAAAGAAAAAAAGTACAAAGAAAAATTGCTGCGGATAGTTGGTAGTTTCAAAATTTGTACTACCTTTGCAACCGCAAACGAGAAATAATGGTTCCTTGGATGAGTGGCTTAGTCAGCGGTCTGCAAAACCGTGTACGGCGGTTCGAATCCGCCAGGAACCTCACGAAGCCCTTTCAGATGTTTTCTGGAAGGGTTTTTCTTTGCTCTTAACTGAAAATGGTACTACATTGGTACTACAAAATTAGGGTAGGAAAAGTGTGATTCTTCTTCTCACATGTGTAATGACTACGGAAAAATCTTTGTAGTGTATCAGTTCCAAATAGCGGTTATTTGGAGTTATATTTCATAGTTCTGCGTTTTTGAAGGCATTTTAGAATATTCCCTTCCTCAACAGCTTCTATAATTTCATGTAGTTTATAGTATATATGTCCTCTAGGCTCGGTAATTTCGTCACCTTCTTCGTCTACCATTGTTTCAATACCAAATTGATAAGGGAATATAAATTTCCTTTTAATCAACTCTCTAATGACTCCACGTCCAAAACGTCTTTCTGCATCAGACTTGCATATAAGAATCTTTTTGTTTTTGAGGTTTGCATTCCTTTCATTCCTGTATGCTTCAATACCTAATTTAATACCAATCTCAATGGCTTGCTTAATAATCGGATCTATTTCCATGTTTTTTTTTCTTTTTGTTAAGTGACAAATGAACGAAATTACAGGGAATATTTATGCTTAGGAATAATTGGAATGTAGTTAATTCAGGAAAGAAGTAAAACCTAAACTAATTGTAATTAGAGACTTGATAATATAAATTCGGAAGCATAAATAATACTAGCTGTCTATTATTATAATCTTGGTAGCATAGGTTCATCAATAGGTCTTTTATCTAAAATGCATACCGGGCAAATTCTAAGAGAATTGAATTTTTTATCAAGTGCCTCCATAATATTACTTTCTGTGAGTTTCCTTGTATGAGTACCGTGTGATGTATATGTACAGAATAGGTTACCGAATAGTCTAATCTCAATAGGGGTTGCTAAATGGGGGTATTGATAGTCACCGTTATTGCCGAAATACGCAATAATAATTTTGCCATCAATTAACGCTTGGCAAGCATCTTTCTTGTTTATCATGAGATAAAGTTTTTTGAATTTGTTTTTAGTGGATGGAAAAAATTATAAGCCAAATCTTTTTAATTGTTTAGGAGTAACCAATGGGGATGATTTCAAAGCTCCAATAATGAGTTCTAAATCTTCATTTGTTAATTTCCCACATCTTCCTTCTCCTTCATATCTGTCTATAAAGTTATCGGCTGTAATTTCTTTGAGTTCAGCACAGCAGACAAAACTATTCTTCTTTAGGAATGGATAGTCGCTGACATTTATTGGATAGTGCAGATACTGTAGTTCTTTCGAAATATTGGTATTGATATTACTATTAATAACAACAAAACCGATAAGAGCATTATTTGCTGTTTTTCCTACGATAATGAAATATTTGTCACGGTCGTTGTCGCCTTTATTTTTAGGAATTATTCCTTCTTTTGGGGTTAATCTCATTTTAAAGACATCTCCCTTATTTATATTAGGTAAAACAAGTTGCGATTTTTCTTTATTGGATAAAATATCAGCAATAGATGCTCCCATGTCTTAAAAAGCAAGTTTGTTAATCTCTTCGTTTTCTTTGATATATTCTATCATGCTTTCATTTGCTCCACCTGCTTTTGCCATTAGAATTGCATCCATAGGATGTGCTTTTTGTTTTTCCCATGCATTTCTCCATGCTTCATCGTGAGATTTTGTAGACAGAGTGTCTATATCAACATTTTTATTTTCTTTTATAGAAGCATCAAGGCAGTCAATATCTGATTGCGATAATTCTTCCATATCTGGTAATTCTTTTGCACTCAGTATAAAATAATATGCGGAATCTGGAGATTCAATGGAATTTGAAATAATTGATAACGGTGAATTATTAACGGCAGTAGCTTGTTTGGTCGCTACCTTTATCGCATCAAATAAAACAGAGGGGACAGGTCCTTTAGGTAGTGCACAGAAAGTATCTTGAATGATTCTTCTGCCATATTTAGCATAATGAGCTCTGTCCGCAAAATATAGTATTTTGAATAAATGAAAATAGTCTATTTCGTCACATTTGTTTATGACGTATAGTACCACAGCTTTTAATTTAAGCATTTCATCTATCGTTAATTCCTTTATTTTCATTCCTTTGCTCTTTTTTTCTGATGCAAATATAGCATGTTTTTATTGTTTTCTTTATCTCATTTTATCTTATTTCGCTTTTTTATAGTCGTTTTTACTCGAAACATGTCGTAAAACATAAAAGAATACTACTATAATGTGAGATTTTCTCACGTTATCCTATACTCCTTTGCTCGTTTTCTCATCCTGTTTGCATCTAAGCGATTTTCTAGCACCGAACAAAGAAATGATAAGTTCATGTATCGTATGACCTGCTCCGTAATCTGTCGGATCAGGTAGGGCATTACATTCCTTTGCCCTGTCTTCTCTCCCCAGTTCATCCCAACGGAGGATTATTCATAATCGGATTCTTTTAAATGTAAACCCGGCAACCATATTGTTACCGAGGTGGCTTTGTTGATGGCGTCAACTTTCATGTATCATTTATTGATGTGAGTTGTAAACCATTTCATTTAGTACTGTACAATTGTCTTTACTTAGACCCGCATTAAAACTGGTACCAGATTCTACAGTTACTAGTCTGTCAATAACGCAAGTTTGACAATACATAATGTTAACCGTTACTTTATCGTTGTTCTGTAGAATCTTCAGCAGTCTTTCGATAAACTGCTCTCCTTGCTCTGTCCGCTCTTTGCTAGTGGGTTCTATTATCATTCCCATAGTTATTTTTATATTGATTGATTTCTGTTGTTATCGTTAAACATTTCATCCCAGATGCAGAAAGCAAGAAGGATGATACAAATAATTAGTGTAGCGTTCATAATTGATTAAATATCAAAGAAGTGTTCTCCCTTTTTCCTAAATATCCTATAGCCAGTGTATAGGCATCCGAATACTATCAATATCTCCATCTCGTTATAGCTTAATGGTTGTAACCTGTTGGTATATTGATGAGGCTTTTATTATCTCTAATGGTGTGCCGGTCACTTCTATTGCTGTGTACTCTTCGTATTCGAATACTTGATATTTAATTCCTTCTATCTTTAGCATGGTAGTGATATCCTCTACTTGCTTACTCTCGTGGAGCTTGTAAACCTTTGTTTCTGTCATAGTGTATATTTTATGATGGGGTCGTTATTTCACCGACCCCACCGGGTTAATAATCAATCACCACAATACGAACCACACCCGTAGCCCATTGCACGACTAATACGGTTTTGATACTCATTGTAAGAGATACCCTCTTTGCGTGCTGCTATCTCGCCTTTCATGCGTTCCGCTTTGGCTTCCGCTTCTCTTCTGATCCGGTCGGCTTCGATTTGTGCACGAAGAAGAACCGAACTAATGGCGGCTTGCTCGTTCTCTTCACGTACCTTTGCTTCACGTGCTTTAGTCTCCGCTTCGATTGCTTGGCGTTCTTCGGCTACTCTAACCTCAAACTTTGCCATGCTCCAAGATTTACGGAGTGCATCGGAGAATGTCGGGTACTTTGCACGTGCATTGTTATACAAGTTGTGTGCTCTCTTCATTATCTGGCTTAAATTGTAGCGTTTCATATCCGTAATGTTTTATATTTCGTTTATGATGCAAATGTAATATAAAACGGTACATTGAACCAAATTAAAAGAAATATTTAACATTACTTTAACCGAAAAATGTAACGTTATTACGGTACATTTAATAATAATTCTTATATTTGTACCGTAAACTAAAACATTACGATATGGATTTAAGAATAAAGGAAGTTATAAAAGAAAAAGGCATGACCATAACAGAGCTTGCCGATAAGATGGGAATAAATAGAGTGAATCTGTCTAATATGGTTAATGGTAACCCAACAGTCGAAACATTAAACAAAATAGCAGGTGCTTTGGAAGTTCCAGTTACTGAACTCTTTGAGCAACCAAAGTCTGGAACCGCTTCTCTCACCTGTCCCCATTGTGGAAAGAATATCAATATCAAAGCAGAATGACTATGAATGAAGAAATGAAACAATTATTGAATGAAGTTGATACGCTCAAGGTTCAGTTATCAACCTTGCGCCCACTTCCTGAAGAAGCACTGAAAAAGGTTCAAGATGCTTTAGATATTGAATATACTTATGAAAGTAACCGCATAGAAGGCAATACTTTAACTTTGCAGGAAACCGCCCTAGTAGTAAATGAAGGAGTTACCATATCCGGTAAATCTATGCGTGAACATTTGGAAGCTATCAATCATAGCGAAGCTATTGATTATATCAAAGATATAGCGAAGAAGGATATAGAGATAAGCGAACGCACTATCAAAGAAATACACGCTCTTATTTTGCATGGAATAGACCGTGAAAATGCCGGGAAATATCGTACCGTTCCCGTTATGATTTCCGGTAGTACCCACATGCCGCCACAACCTTATTTAATACAGAAGCAAATGGAGGATTTTATGATAAAGTACCGGCAGATGGAGGAAGAAAAAGTACATCCGGTACTTATAGCCGCATATCTTCACGACGAACTTGTACGTATTCATCCGTTTATTGATGGAAACGGGCGAACGTCACGTTTATTGATGAATCTTTATCTTTTACGGAATGGGTATACATTGGTTACTTTAAAAGGTAGCAATGAGGATAAAATAAGTTATTATAAAGCACTGGAAGAATCTCATACAGAGAATAAGCCGGAAGCCTTTCAAAAACTTGTTGTTGAGGCCGAAATAGCCTCTTTACAAAGATATTTGTCTATAATGCAATAGGGTATGAATACAAATGAAATAGATAAATTGAGCTTTGCAAAAGCTCATGCCTTGTTTGAAACTGGAGATATAGATCGTATTGAGGTGGGAACCGTAAAGGGATTGTGTGACATACACCGTTATTTGTTCGATGGGTTGTACAGGTTTGCTGGACAGGTGCGTACGTTGAATATAGTAAAGGGAAACTTTCGTTTTGCTAATTGTATGTATCTTGATGTGATGCTCCCAGTAATAGAAAAGATGCCGGAAACGAAATTTGAGGAAATCATTGCTAAATATGTGGAAATGAATATTGCCCACCCGTTTATGGAAGGCAACGGCCGTACTATGCGCATTTGGCTCGATATGATACTTAAAAAACGTCTTGACATGGTGATCGATTGGCAGAATGTATAAGGTTCTCTATTGGCAAGCTATGGAAAGAAGCCCGATTAACGACCTAGAATTGCGGACTTTGTTACATCAAGGATTAACCAACCAGGTAGATGATCGAGAAGTTATATTTAAAGGTGTTACACAATCTTATTATTATGAGGGTTACGAACCTGAGTAATCTAGAGAATAAATTCGTTTTGTTCTTATTATGGAGATTGGAATAGAAAGTGAGGAATAATACAGAAATATTTATGCGTCAAATAGAAACAAAGGGTATGATGGAGCAATTTCAGGCTCATCTAAATAATACAAATAACCAACGAATTATTTTTTCAGGTTGTTTTGGAAGTGGCAAAACTACATTTTTAAATAATTTTTTTAATGATCCAGCACAACAGGAAAAATATTACGTATGTAAACTATTCCCAGTAAATTATGTGACTTCAACTAATAAAGACATTTACGAGTTAATAAAATTCGACATATTAATTCAATTGTTGGGGACTGGGATTACGATTGAAAGAACTGATTTTGAAAAAGTTTCTACAATATGTAGGTCGGTGAAAAGTAATGCGCTTAAGTTATTGCAAAGTATATTGGGAGTAGCATCACTTATTGATGAGAATACAGTAAAGTTGGGTAAAGCAATAGAAGTGATTGCGAATATATACAAAGACTACAAGGATGATTCTCCAAAGACTAAAATAGAACAATTTTTAAACGATTTAGAGAATGAGATAGGTACTAGTTATGAAATGAACGACATATCTAATTTGATAAGAGAAATGCTTATTAAAGCTAGCAAATTAGAGAATAAGCAAAAAGAAACTATTTTGTTGATAGATGATTTTGATCGTCTTGAACCATTACAGTCTTTTCGTTTGTTAAATATTTTGTCTACAAATGACAATGAAACGGGTACAGGAGAGAATAAATTTGGGTTTGATAAAATTATTATAGTATGTGATATAAATAATTTGCGTGATTGCTTTGTACATATCAATGGAACCAATAAAGCTTTCAATGGATATATTGATAAATTCTATTCAACGGAAATCTTTCGTTTTGATATAAGGAATGATCTTGTGAAAGTCATAAATATTCTATTCAGTCAAATAAATATGCCGCCTGATGTAAGAAGTGAATTTTTTGAACGTTATCTTGACATTATTCAGGTAATGATTAATTGTGGGGAAATAAATGTTAGAACAATAACAAAAATTCAAGAGGCACATATTGAGATAATACCAACAAAGACTCTTGACGATTTTCATAAAACGTGTGATTATGCAGGATTATTATTTCTTGTTTTGAAAAAAATGTTTGTAGATGATTATGAAGTTTCTAATGCGATATCAGCCTGTTCTATACAAGAACCATTATCTCCGTATAGGAAGAATTTTACAGCTATAAATGAAGTATTATGTCTTTTATATCCATCAATAACGGAGAAACAACAACATGAATTATTAATTTATGATAATAAATATACATTCAATATTCAAAAAACTGCATATTACTCATATTGGAAATTAGTTGCTGTAAATGGTGTTACAGATTATTATGCACTTACATTTCCTGTATTTCATCTGTTAGATAGAATTAAATATCAATATTTGAACATTCCTAAGTCTTATGAGTGATGTGGTAAAAATAAATGTTAATATGATTGTAGCCATATCCGAAGAATTGCTGTTTAAGCTAGTAGAATTTGCAGAAAATTTGGGTCGTAAAAAAGAACGAATTAGCTTATTCAAAGAATCTCAATTTATATCTCAAAATCAGGCACATATCCGGTATGGCAAAGGAAATGTTACTAAATGGGTAAAAGCTGGCATAGTGAAGAAATATAAAGATGTTGATGGAAAGTTACGTTCCGGCGTCCGTTATGATGTGCTTGATCTGGAATCAGCCGCTTTTAAATGTAATTATATGAAAGAACTTTCTCCTTTGGCAAAGGCTGAAATGAGAGAAATAATAAGCCCCGTTCCTTGATTGGTTCGGGACTTTTGTTTATACTTAGCCATTAAAACTATAATTTATATTCATCATTCAGACGTTTTATGATCCTTTTTATTGTTGAGGCTGATAGCTTATGCTTGTTTGAAAGAAAGTCCCGAATTTCGGCTTCTTTTCGTCCTTCTGCAAGCATATCTCTATACTCATAGAACATATCAAGATACATTATATCATCTGCGCTCACTCCGTTTCTGTTCATTGTAGCGAGTAGAAAGCGGCTTGATGCTAAAACCTCATATACTTTCATCTGCTTTGGGAATATAAGGTAAGAAATCAAAGCCTTTAAACTCTTTACTGTTGATGGTATGAGTTACCTTTTGTTTATCAGAAAGACCTATAATTCGGGAAACTATATTGGGGTTAAACGCACCAACAATAGCACCTTCTAATTGTTGTGTCCTGATGACATTCTCTATGCGTGTAATGACTACGGAAAAATCTTCATGACTACCTTTTTTAAAATCGTTCCAAAAGGACTTACTAACATCTAAATAAGCCATTAACCCGGTCAGAGAGTAAGGACGTTGTGTAGGGCTTTCTTCTTTTTCCTTTATTTCTCCTTTCGTTTTATTCTTGATTACTTTCCATGGAGTCCTGTCACAATAGGCAAAATACTCACAGGCTGCTTCCCACAACTGTTCAGGAGAAGCAAAACGCTTGCTTCTCCCATGCCTGTTTCTCAACTTCCAAAATTGGTTTCCTTTAGGTGCAGACATAACTAATGCTCTTTTAATTGTTTGATTAAATCCGCTTCTTCCTGATTCTTGACTACAACGGTCAATCCGGTAGAAACTTCTCCGGAATGCTCGGTGTTCTGTTTGTTCTTCCATCTGTCAGGAGCAAGGTTTGTGAGAAGGAATATTCCGGCTCCTACATTAGGCTCAACACGGACATTTTTTCTAACTTCCTTTTTCAACTTCTTTTTCTTGCCTTCCATGTAGTATTCGGAAGAAACTTGTTCGTATTCATACCCGATGGCAGACCTTGCAAGGGAAGAAACTACATTGCGTTCTAACCCGTTTTTGAAATCTTCTTTCGCCTTTTTTATAGCAGTCCCGAAAGTTTCATTTTCCATCCACCGGTAATAGGTACTCTTTCCGATTCCCATTACATTACAGAAGTCAATAAGCTTTGCACCGCCATAATCTATAAGTCCGTTTTCACATACCCAGTCAACGCACTTTTGAATTGTTTCTTCATTAAATTTTGCCATATCTTCAATAGTTTTTAATAATATATTATAAGCTTTCTAGGTTTTCAAGTACTTCAACTCGTTTTCCAACTGTGTTTATTTCAGTTACAGATACCACCGGATTAGGCATCATCTGGACTCCTTTTGCTACAGCTCTTGCTAACATATCCTCTCCCATGGTCTGATTACTTGATGCGGTGATGTTTATCGGAACACCGCCTCCCATTTGGTTAAATGAGGAAAGTATCGGAGCGAATAACTCCGTAGTTCTTGCTGTCATTACCGATTCTCCGTTACTTAGTTGTGCCGGTATGCTATCACTCGTTCCGGTTCCCGGCCCAGTAACTAGTCCACCGGTTGCAAACTTGGCGGATTTAATAGACTTCATAGCAGTTCCCATCATAGCAGTAACAGCACCAACAACAGTTCCAATGGCTGCAAGCATATCTATCCATGTTGCACTTGAACTGGTAGCCGTTTTAACAGCATTTGCAATAGCTACTCCCTGCGCTATGGCAACTTCTGCAATCGCTAATAGTTTTGCGGCACGTGCCATTTCTTCATTAGTTTCTCCTGCCAACTCCAACAAGGAAGAGATTCCACCAATAAGATTTCCAATAGCTTCTGATTTCTGTGTTTCGATTTCTACTTCTTTATCAGCTAGTTCTTTTTCTGCATCGAGATAGGCATTTTTAAGCTCCAGCTTACGAAGATTGAAAGCTTCTATACTTTCTCCTTCCATTTGTTGGATGGCGTCTAATTCCTCCTTTCTTTGCTTTAATCTGATACGATAAACTTCCGCTTCATCATTGTACACTTTTGCAATCTCGGTTTCATAGCGAAGTTTCATTGCATCCTGTTGCTTTTTCAGTAAGTCCGCATCATGTTGTTTTACAAGATCATCAATTTTCTTATTATATTTTTCACGGATGGCAAATTTCATCTGTTCGGTAAGTTCGGTATTAGAAAGGTCTAAATCCCGTTGCGCAATTAATTGCTGCATCTTCAGTTGATATTCCTGTTCGCTCCCTTTCTTTACAGATTCAAGTTGTATTTCTATAAGCTTCTGGCGGTTGGCAATTTCCTTCTGCAATTCTTCATCGGATAGCTTCTTTAGTGCCTGCTGTTTTTGTGCTTCTAATGAAGTGATTTGCTTATTGATGGCCTCTTTTGCTTTAGGTGTCAAATCCTCCTCCGTTTTAATACGCTTTTTAAGATCCTCTATCTGGCGGGAATACTGTAGTTCGATCTCTTCCGTTTGGCGTTTCCGGCTATCTTTTATCAGTTTTAAGGCTTCATCTTCTGCTTTCCTCAATTCGGCAATTTCTTTCTTTTTTGCTTCAATATTGGCAGCACTGGTGATACCCCCCGTTGCTTTGCTTGTAGGCTCATAATTCGTTATATCATTTATTTGTTTTCTTAGAGATTCAACAACAGATAATTGATTCATTCGCTCTTTCCAAGATTTGCTAATATCCTGATTTATTTCTTTATTAGTACGATCTAACCCTAGTCCTTGTCTAATAATTGAAGCATCTTTTAGTTCTTTATTGTATTTCTCGTTTATATCTATAGTCTTTTGGAAATATTCTTCCTCTTGTGCCAATGATAATTCGAGAATCTTTAGTTGATCTTGTTTTGCTTTCTCTAAAGCTTCATTGTCGGATATTCCCTGTTTAATATATTCTTTCCGAGCTTTTTCTATATCAATATACTTCTTTTTTGCCATGTCTGTCCCAATAGTCTCTCCTAATCGTTTTGCAATGGCTTCTTCTCTATTGGATATAGTTTCTACGGTATCAAACAGCCCTCTAACCTCTTTAATTAGTTCTGAAAGAACGGAGTTCACAAATAGCTTAATCTTAGTTGTCATTTTCTCAAATGATCCTCCGGTAGCATCAAACAGCAAAGCAATCTCTTTTGTTAATTCGGTTTGAGAATTAATTAAATCTTCTTCGACACGTCCTAACTCTCCGGCCTTAGCTTTCACTTCATCCAAATTGGTAGAAATATCTTTCAGTGTCCGGATATACTTCAAACCTGCATCTTCTCCCGGTCCGCCAAATATATCAGCAATGGCAGTACCAACAGCAGCGGAACTTTCCGGAAGCTCATTCAATTTATCAGAAACAAGTTGCATAACCTCAAAAGTAGTAATAGACCCGCTTTGTAACTCCTTTTGTATTTTCTTCGAATTTAGCCCGATCCCCTCTAATGCTGCGGCAGTGGAATCTGTCATTTCTCGGAGCCGTATATTTGCTTCTTTAATCGTATCTATACCCTTATCGGAGAATATCCCCTGCTTGTTGGTCTCTGCGATGATGGCTACAAACTGATCGGCAGATATTCCAGCCTCTTTGAAATATGCCGGGTATTCTTTCAGGCTATCCAGAAATTCGCCATTCGCATCTGCTCCGGCTATAAATCCGTCTTTTATTATTTGCAAAGCCTTCTCGGAAGTGATACCAAATTGTTTTGATACCGTATTAGCGGAAATAAGTACTTCTTTAAAGTCTTTCCCGTAATAGTCTGCCAGAGCTTGCACTTCACTTCGATAAGCCTTCAAATCATCCCCTGATTTATCAGTGAATTGCCTTGTTAACTTTGTAGCCTCAACCAAACCTTTATTGTAATCATACCACCATTTAAAGACAACGCCAGCACCCGCTATCCCTGCGATGCCTAAAAATACTTTATTCTTTAAAAGGGAAGTTAGGGTATTTCCGAAGGCGGAAGCTTCCGTTTTTAGATTGGAGAAAAGACCGGAACCGCTTTTGGCATTGTCTGCCATACGTAACAAGGAATCAGCAAAAGAGTTATTCATTCCCAGAGCGTTTTTTATGGCTTCTTCGTAGCTTCCGACACTTCGGTAGAAACGTTGAGTTTCTCCTTCCGCTTCTTTGAGTGAATCTGTTATACCGTTGATCTTGATTTTAAGCTCCTGCCCTCTGCTTGTTTTTCTTTCTACTTCCGAAAGGCTGTCATACTCTGATGTAAGATTGGATAATTGCGCCCGGAGCTGCTTTAAACTACCTGCCTGTTCCTTTTCAATCTTTATATTATTTCTAACATCTTTAGTAAGCGTCTGAACCACGTCTTTAGCGTGCATCATCTTTTTTTCTGTTTCTACGAGCTTGGCATTATACTCCTCTTGTGATATTTTCTTGTCCTTCAGGGCTTTTTTATACTCTGCCTCTTCTTTCTTCAAGTCATCAATAACCGCCCGGTATTTTGCAATGTTCCGGATCGCATCATCATATCGAACTTTTATCTCTAGTACTTTTTCTACTGTATTTTCATTTTTCATAACTCTTTTCTATTTTTCGGTTAATACTCCGTTACTTGCAAAAAATAAAGCCATAACAAGGGCTGGGAAAGTTTTGCTATCTCCTTTGATATTCAGATTATCCAGGAGTGAAAGCATTTTTTTACGTTTTTCGGAATCCGGCTCATGTTCATTTATCAAATTCTCGATCATTGATAATGTTGATACAGCCTCCATCCGGTTGTTTTGGATTAATTCTGTAACTCGTTTGCCTTCTGCTACTATTTTCTGAATAGTAGTTTTATACTCTTTGGCCATCTTATCAAAAGCCAAAGCTAATTTCATGGCTTCTCTGTTGTTTAATAAATCTTTTTCTGTCATAATCATTTTATATTTAATCATTAAATTACAAATCTCCCAGATGATCCAAAGCTTCGTCCGGTATTTCCATATTTATAGCCTCCTCCATAGAGATAGAATGTCCCAAATACTCTTCTAAAAGCATTTTTCTAGTTTGATTGGCCTGTTCGGTAATACTCCGAATCTTTTCTTCTACATTTTCTTCCATGTCATTACAATTTTAAAAGTTTACACTCGCATATATCATTCTCTTTGGTCGTTATCTCTATGATAGCCAGATAACAACCATATTGAGCCAAATAAACCGGTATATCCATCTCTAAGTCTCGCAACTCGATACTGTTAAGACGGATATACTCGGTCACTACCTTTGCATTATTGATTAGTCCTTTGTACGTCTGATAGTTATTTGCAATTAAGGTAGTCCATTCTAGCCCCTTGAATATTCCCTTCGTGCCATCAAGCAATAATATCCGGGGATTTGTTTTGTTATACTCCAACTCTCCTTCCTCGTTATAAGAATAAAGAGGAATATAAGCAACGCCTCCTTTTGTACTGCAGGCGGAGAAAGGCAAAGTGATGGCATCACGTTCGTACTCAATCGTGGCATCATCAACCTGGATATTTCCGTCATAGTTTCCCATGACATTATCATCTTCTTTATACCGGAACCAGTTGTTTTGAGCAATATTATCAAGGGTGTACTGTAAGTTTCTTGGCGTTACGCTATTATAAGCCATTATCACACGATTCGTCCAGTCTACAGCTTTAGATTTGTTTGCAGACAGATTATCGAAGGGAATAAACTTGATCCCGTTTTCGCCATCCGGTAAGGCAAACAAACCGACCATTGAGGCAACGGCTTTGATGAAGTCTATTTGCTTGATGTCCGGAAGATTGGGAACTAGGGGAAATTTCTCACCTAGTAAAACATCCTCTTCTCTTTCTGTTATCGTTACTGATAAACTCCCTGATACACTATTTATCGGTTGTTTTCCGTTTCCACTTGATATTATAAAATATCCATCTTTATAGACTGTAGCAGAAGTATCAAAGCTATAAACTAGCCGAATATATGGCGGTTCTATATATGCAGCCGGCTTATATATGTTTATTATTTCCTCCTGCTTGGTCGGTGTGCTATAAACTGTGATTTGAAAAGGCGTATTTAAATAATCAATCCCCTGTGAGTAAGTGTATGAAACTTCTATTGTTCCTTTCAGTTTCAATGTTGAATCAAATTTCGGGTAAATATCCCGGCTCCCATTAGTGCTAACATACTGTTGGGTACTATCTCCTACAGCTTCAAATTTGATTATTGATGAATCATACCCTGTTACTTTTAAAGTCATTGGGTAGGCATCATATATCTCTTGTGAATCATTCCTTGTCAAAAGAGGAATAATCATTTTATTTATAACAGTAAGCTTGTCAGACGGGAAATTAAATGTCACTCCGCTTTGCTCCTGAATCTTGTCTAAAATCCATTTCACAGTCACTACAGGATGATACCACACGTTCGGATCATCGGAGTTAAACCCGTAGTCGATAAGTGGAAATTGCGCTGAATTGCTTCCCTTATTACTCCATACTACCCAATCCACGCCTTCCACTGTCCCGTGCGTAATATCCGTTAGCTTCTTGCCATCGTTTACCACGCCAGCAAAGTTTGTGACGTTTCCCCATGTAAGAGCAACCTCTATTGTTTCGCCAGTTTCTAGTAGTACTACATTGGCATTTTTAATCATCTTAACACCATTTCGCAATAATGTTCCTTTATGCTTTAGGTAAGGATAACGGCTTATTGAGCTGGGAAGATGTGAACACTCAATCAAAGCCAGATTCTTTGCTGTTTTAGGCAACCTGATCGTATAACTCCTATTACTTATAATTTTACTAATATCGGTTAGCAGGTTACTCTTATAGCTCAAAGTAATATCCGTCTTGTTAAGATCGGCTTTTGTGTTATTGATATATAATTCGTCTCTTGTCATAGCATATTTTTTATTTATACCGGGTAGACCATCCGAAGCAGACCTACCCGGTATCGGTTATACAATCTTTGCCAGTGCGGAAATGAGTTTTTCCAGTTCTTCGCCTTCAATGGAAAAGCCGGGCTCCTCTCCGCTATCTTCCCTTACTTGTCTGGCTTCATCACTTTCATCAATGGTGATAACTGCGAGATTGGCCGGTGTTTCGTCCGGGTTTATTCCTCTGTATACCGTGATTTTGTCTACGAAAGATTCCGTTTTAAGATCTATTCCAGATTTTGGCAGTTCTTCACTACCTAATTTTAGCAACTGAATCCCCAGTTTACGGGCTTCTTCCGCATTTAGGTGTACGGTGTTCTCTTCTGTTATGGATTCCCCGTTTACTGTTTTAGTGATAAGGACTTCGTTGTTGTCACATCTTCTCACATAAAGATGTTTTTCACTATCTTTTCTTACTCCGAAAAATGTTTCTTGTTTCATGACCTAAAAAATTAAATTGGTTAATAAAATATTTGTTCTCTAATTCTTTTGCAACGATTAGACAAACACCTATCTGATAATACTTTTCCTCGTTTAATGGGCATTTGTTTAAATGATTCTTTTAAAAATAAACTTACGAGGGTTTTATAAACCCATTATCTAAATAATATCTCGCTTGCTCATATTTGGGGAATGTCAAAGCCCAATAACCAAAGGCGTTGTTACCGGGATAGCTAACACAGTTAAACCGTTTATTTATCTTGCGTTTGAACACTTCATAAACGATTGCTCCTCCTGGAAATATACGCTTGTATAAGTAAACTTCAGTTTGGGGATTATATCCGATTTGGATAAATCGCTCTTTGTTCTTAATAAACTCTTTCTTTAATTCTTTAATTGCTTCCATAACTTTTAAATGTTGCTCTCGCTCATTTTAAGGTGAGCGAAAATGATAATTTACTCTTTTGGGTACTCTTGCTCATCTGACAGATGAAAGTGATTTTCGCTCGCTTTATTTTGGCTGAATATATTTTTTTGCTCGTTTATCTCTTCCATACCAAACTCTACTCTCGGATTCCGTCGGTCTATCCGTTTCTCCGCATGAATCTCAAAACAAAGGCTGTCATTTGTAATAGCCTCCACCATTTGCAAGCAATCAAGGATCGTTTTTAAGGCATTATCCAGATCGAAGCGAATATTCCCATGCCATACACGAATAAATAGCTTGAAACGACCGGAAATGCGCTTTCCTCGATACTTCTTGCATTGTAGGCAGAAGGATTTCTCATACTCCCTGATCCGGTCGTTTTTGATGATCCGTTTCTGACCGTCTTTGCCCGGTACGGCTTGATAGTTATTTGCTTTCGCTATCACTTGCCCGTATATTATTTCTATTTCCATACTCAAACGTTATATGTTATTTGCCGGGAAACTCCTATTTCTTTGGCATAAGCCATTATTTCACCAATATTCATACCTTTCTGTGTATGTCGTTCCCGAAGAAGAACGTCCGCCACGTCCCAGTTATTCGGTAGTCCTTCACATATCCGGCTAACTGTTACATCTATTCCGGCGCTGTGCAATATTTCGGCTTTTTCTTCCCATTTTGCCAACATTCCACTATCAGGATATAAAACTACTCTTTTGCCTGATAACGGCTTGAAAACGGCTGTTTCCGTCCATTTGCATCCGTTACAGCCTCCTGATGCTATCCAAGTGATTTCGGGCATCAAAATAGAGCATATAAGGGCTGATTTCTCACTTTCAACAATTCCTATCCGGGATGAGGTTTTTATTAAATGGCAACCGAAGAATGTTTGCTGAAGATTAGCCTCATAGTTTTTGAGAAGCGTTTTCCCGGCAAACCAAATCTTATCCATCGGTCGAGTATCTGGAATATACTTTTGCGCCTTATCGCTCCACATCTCCGCCCGGTCTTGTTTTTTCATCCGTTTTCCCGTATTGGGATTATAAGCCATAACCTTTAGTTGGCATAATTTGCCTTTTTCGTTAATCTGTGGAAAGGTGGTAGATAATCCGTCATTGTTTCTCCAGTGGCGAGATGTCCCGACATGGTAGAGATCAAACACCCGGTTTGCCTCAACATCTCCGAACTCTTTAGACATAAACTGGAATAGATTGTTTCTGTCTCGGTGTGTATCTGTTGCCAACAACGAAGAAGGTAGATAAGATATGGGAATTGCTTTAGGTGGTTCCGGCTGTTTCCATGTGGTAAACTCATTTCGTTTATCGGCCGGGTGTGCCTTGAAATATTCCGAAGGTGTCAGATGATAGCCGCAACGTTCCCGGTTGCAACGTCCGCACGATTCATCAATAGGAACATTCCTTTCATCAACATAATAAGTAAATTCTCCTTTATGTCCGCATTGCGGGCAGGTGTGGCGGGTACTCGTTCCTGCGTATTTTTGTAGGTGATATGTATGTTCACTCATAAATCAAAATCTTTAAATTTTATAGCACCGTATTAATAACCGTATTTTTACCGTATTTTTGCCGTACACCGTATTAACCGTATTCACCCCCTTCTATAGAAGGGGTGATGAGTACGGTAGAAAAGTACGGTACGGTAACGGTTATTAAAATGGTAGTGTATCATTAGCTTTTTCAATCTTTGGCAGGTAATAACAGCCTACCTGATTTTTGATAATATATCCATTCTCTACCGCTTTCTTTATATTCTTTTCGGAAGCGCTTTCTTTCACCCCAAGATGTAACATTAGTTTCTGTCTTAAATCCGAATAGGTTATAGTTGCCGGATATTGAGGCATGATACTTGATAGTGTCTGTTGTAGTTTATCCGTTTTTGCTTCAATGGGTATGTATTCAGCCTCAACGGGAAGCCCTTCCAAAACCATAAATGCAAAGTCCATCGGTCGCATATCTCTAGTTTTAGCCCATTTGCATAACGTTACATCTCCTTTAGCCTCCGCAAAAATTGCTGTTTCGCACTTCCGCAAAGCTTCCGATCCAAGATGTCCCCGGGCTTTTTCACTTCCTACATTGGCGTGAATGACTGTCAGAACGTGGCAATCATATTCTTTTGTAAAAGCCATCAAATCATTAATTACAGACGTTGATTGCTCCGAACTGTTGGGATCGGCTATTAGATCACTAACTCCATCAAGAACGACAAAATCAGGATGATATAGATTCATGCACGCATAAAAAATTTTATGTCTTATTGGCGGCTGATACTCTCTCAACATGTGAATAATGATATTATCTGAATTGATGTTAGTTGGAAGCCCTGCAATGCGGTGTAGTCTCCGGCCGATCTTCGCCACGTGCCCCGGTGCTTGCTCCGTATCAATCCAAAGTAACTTTCCAGATCCGTTCGGGTTGTCTAATCCCATACACCCGTTTTCATTCAGGAACGCCCCGGCAATACCAGAACATAGAAAACTCTTTCTTGCACCGGGTAAACCAATAACGAAAGAAAAATTTCCCCGGGTACATACAGGTAGGTTTCCTTTTGATACGAGCATTTGCGGATCGGGTATATTTTGTGATAAGTCCAGGCGGCTACATTGAATAGCATCCATTATATCGGATGGAATCTCAATCACAGGCTTTTCAAATTCGCTAACAATCTGTTTTATTGCTTCACTCATTGCCATTAACCTCCCAATCAATAGACATTTGCCGTTTATCTGGCTCTAACCAGTATAGTTTTCTTCTATCGTCCAGACGAACGTCTTTAATGTCCCAACCTTCATCATTACGGAGGGTGGAGATTACACGTCTGGCATCATTCGAATTTGTTTCAGCGTTGATTTCTTTTGCTGTTACTTTCCGACCAGATAAGAAAATAGATCGTACCTGTTGAATTATTCGAGATGATTTGCTATCTTTGTTTCCGGATCTATGTTGGAGATTGGCGGTCGTGGAGGCTGCCTTTTTCTTTTCTTTCATAGTCACGCCCTCCGATATTTGAATACGACCTGCTTTTTTACTGCCTCATCAATAGCATCCGCTTCATACAGGATTCTACTACCTACACGCTTGGAGATAAGAAGTCCGTCTTTTGTTATTCTCGCCAATGTTGGTAAGGTGACATGAAGGATTTCAGCGGCTTCTTTTCGAGTGTAGAACTTTGGTTCTTTCTTAGCAGTTACAGACAATATTCTTTCTGAAACTCTATCTACAATCACATCTACAAATGGATCAAAGAAACTCATAATTATAGCTTGCTGGGTTGCATTTAATTCTTTCATAACTTATACTTTTTAATTGTTATGAAGGCAGGGTGTGCACGTCCTAATCTTCAACTGCGAAGATACATTGGGGAGAAATTGGGATTTATTGGGGAATATAAAAAAAAACGCATTGATAAAATGTTGATTATCAATGCGCTTCTGAAATATTTATTGGGGAGTTTATTGGGGCGTTTTTTATTTATTGGGGGAAACTCCTAAATCGGCTATAAAACTGCTAAAATTTATATCGATTTGGCTATATCCTTCGCAGCTTGTATCGGTTCTCAATGTAGCTTTCATAAAATCTACATTATTGAAGACTTCTTTTTTAATAAATTCGATCCATTTTTTGCGACTTCCTTTATCTTTTATGCTGTTGGCTATATTCTTAAATACAACTTTTGTCCTATTAAACTCATCTTTTTTAATAGATAGAGTTCTTGAATTGTCACAATTAAGTAATCTGATAAAATCATCTATAGGGATACTATTCCATTGATTATTGTTGCATTTGTTATAGATTTTTCTTATTAATGTTTTGTCGATTTTAGGAATGTTGTTATCATCAATGATGTTTTCTATTGCTTCTATTGAATATTCATCACTATGTTCTTTAATATATCTCCCGATCATTGTAGAAAAGAAGAAAACATCAAAATCATTCTCAATTTGATTACTGCAGGAAAGATAATAACTATAGTACAACCGGGTTGCTTGTTTTAAAATCCAGGTATGTAACTCAAATGCGTTTTCTTTTTCGGGCTCATTATTATTTTCATATATTTTTTCTGTCCATTCTATTAAACCTTGTAATACTATAATTAAATGATATTCAAGCCTCATTCCAATATATAATGTTATTAGTTCAATGAGTTGGTTTTGAATTTTAATAGGATGTTGATTATTCTCTTTTATAAATATACAGACTTTATTTAATGTCTCTATTATGTTCTTAAAATCTTCTGTTCCTAAAAAAACGTCTAGCTTATGCTCTTTTAGCTTTCTGTAATATGTGTAAAGTCCATATTCGCATTTATAGTTATTCGACATAAACAGATCATCAAAACTTTCATCTTCTTTTTTTAGATTTTCAAAAAATAATGTCTTTTTAATTTTTTCATTAGATAATGCTAAGATCAGATCGTACATAATTGCGTTTCCTTCATTAATTAGCTCTTCTGAATTATCCATTACTAATTTGGTGCCTTGAGCCAATATCTCATCGCATCTCTTGAGGTTTGATATATCTTCTGCATTATAATTAGCTCCTATCTTGATTATTGCTTCGTCAATTGATATATTATCTTCTAATAAGTATTTATAAACTTCTGCAAAATCATCCTTATAATATTTCTTCCACTCACATTCTAGCTGATTGTATTGTTCTTTCCAATTTTCCATGATTGATTATTTTGCTATTCGTAATTTCGTGAAATAATTCTCTTTAGCTGCTAGCATGCTCTTTTCCGATTCATCCAGTTTAAGGTACGTCTTTAGTTGCTGCTCGCTGTTGTGTCCAGTGATAGCCATAATAGAACTTAATGAAGCCCCGGCTTTATACATATTGGTTGCTAAGCTTCTTCGGCAGGTATGAGTTTTAAGAAGGTCGCAGAAACGTTTCTTTGCTGTATACTCCATTGCTCCCCGTTGTTCGTCCAACTCTACTATTTCCGTCCATCCTAAAGCCTCTCCAATCTCTTTGATATGGTCGTTTATCTTTTGGTCGTAGACTTTGGGAAGTGTACCGTTATATTTGTCAAGGATAGCTGCAACCCGATAATCAAGAGGAATATAAACGATATTTCCGGTCTTTTCCTGTTTAAGTTTGATGTACTTATTGCCATCGGTAAGGGTAACTATCATTTTTGAATTGATGCGCTTATAATCACTTACTCGTTGCCCGGTCAGACAGCCGACTACAAACACATCTTTTATCTTTTCCCATGCCGGACGATTGGATAAATCGTACTCATAAAGTTCCTGTATTCGTTCTTCAGTCAAGTAGACATTATCAACATCTTTATAGATCACATCAAAACCAAACCGGACGTTTGCCGCATCCATTAGTTTAAGCTGTTCGGCTGCATAACAGATTGTTTTGCATATCTTCACCATCCGGGCAATAGTATTAGGGGAATATTCCTTATCTGTGAGGAATGATCGAAAGTCATTATAAAACTCTATTGTCAGATCCTCAAAATCAATAACCTTTAGCCTTGTTTCCTGATACGCTTTAAACTGGGATTGAAAGCCTTTGTAGCTTTTGATTGTTCCAGGAGATATATTTGTAGTTCCTCCCTTCTTTTTCCGTTTTCCTGTTTCGCATTCGTGAATGAATTGTGCTATGAAGTCGTTGAAGTTGGTAGCCTGTTCTTCTTCTAGGGCTTTAGCTTCGGCTTCTGCTCGTTCTTTTTCGGCTGCTATCTGTTCAGCATATACTATTTCATGTATACGCTCTTTAGCCATGTTGGAAGTTATGGCTACACCATTTTTTATTAGTGCGTCAATCGTTGATGAAATAGCGTCTAGTTTAAGGTAAAGTTCTTTTCCTTTGCCTGTCCTGAAAGCTGTTAGAGCTTTGGCTCCTGTTAAAGATTTGTTCCACTCTTTTATATCAACCTCTAATCCGGTAGATACTCGAATGTTAATCTTTGGAACCCTGTTTTGTATGCGAGCGTATAAGGTTGCATATCCTTCGCTTTTGTCAGTTCTCAAAATGAATGTTGCACCCATATTTTTACTTTTATAAGTTGGTACTACAAAGATAGAGATTCTTTTTGATTTGGTACTACATTGGTACTACAAACTTTTATCTTATTTTATTCTATTTTCTTTGTGTGATAAATAATTTGTTGTTTTTCAGTAGTTTATGAAGATAATGTTTTATCTAATAAATAAGGAAAATAAAGAAAAAGAGGTTCGCCAGGAACCTCAACTATCACTTTAAAGCCCTTGAGAGTCAAGCACTTTCAAGGGCTTATTTTTTACGGAGACCGTTTCGGGGGACCACTTGAAAATTTGAGAATATTCGGCTCAGTCTGAATACCTGCTTTATTCTTTATTTAGAAGAGAAATCTATTGTTCCTGCTGAGTGCTCTCGTCAATTCCCGCATTATGGTATGGTACAATAGGTACTGTGTTTAATTCTTTATTTTAGGCTTTTCCCTATCGACAATTATAGTATTCACTAGTTTTTTATGATTTTCCTGCGTTACTTTTGTTATAAACCAAAAGAAAAACGCCATGAAAAAGATTTTATTTATCCTATTTGCTACCCAATTTATTTTGGCTCCTTATATAATAAAGAGCTATGGTGCAAATCTTATTGAAGACAATTATGAGTATTCTGGAGTTAATCAAGAGAGAAAGACTGTCGAAAAGGATATCTTTGGAAATATCATCATTCGTGATGATAAAGGCAATAGAAAGACCATTGAAAAAGATATTTTTGGGAATATCACCATTCGTGATGATAAAGGCAATAGAAAGACTATTGAAGAGGATATTTTTGGAAATACCATCATTCGTGATGATAAAGGTAATAGAAAGACGATTAAAAAAGATATCTTTGGGAATACTATTATCGAAGATGGCAAAGGCAATAGAACAACCATTAAAAAAGATATTTTTGGGAACGAAATAATTGAAAGTAGTGATGGTCATAGAAAAATTATCAAAAAGGATATTTTTGGAAATACAGTTATTGAGGATTATTAAAAGGTTATATTTATAAGGAGGAAATGTATCAGACTTATCTTCTTGTACTGATTTAGGGGGTAGATCGATTAACTGATAATGTGAAATTAATGGTGATATTAAAGAAATATTTATGATCTTTGTACCCATGAATATCGGAAATTAGTTGAATAGATTGATGAATCGTATAAAAGGTATACTTTATGCAGCGGTGTCTTCCTCTACTTTTGGACTGGCTCCGTTCTTTTCCCTCACTTTATTGTTGGCAGGTTTTTCAGCTTTCGAAGTGCTTTCCTATCGTTGGGGAGTGGCGACAATTGCGTTGACTCTGTTCGGATGGTGTTCGGGATGTAGTTTTCGATTGGAAAAGAAAGATTTTTTAGTTGTTCTTTTATTAAGTTTGTTGAGGGCAGTTACTTCATTCAGTTTGCTTATAGCATATCAGAATATAGCTACCGGGGTGGCGTCAACCATTCATTTTATGTATCCGTTGGCGGTATCTCTAGTTATGATGTACTTCTTTCAGGAAAAGAAATCCCTTTGGGTGATGTTTGCGGTCTCCATGTCCTTGTTAGGAGCGGCCTTGCTTTCATCGGGGGAACTGGAGGCGAAAAATGGTGATACGATAGTCGGACTGGTAGCAGCTTGTGTTTCTGTGTTTTCCTATGCGGGGTATATTGTTGGCGTACGAATGACACGCGCTGTTCGAATCAATTCCACTGTACTGACTTGTTATGTTATGGGGTTAGGAACCGTTCTTTATTTTATAGGTGCTTTGACTACTTCCGGGCTTCAGCTGGTAGCTGACGGTTATACCTGGTTGATTATTTTGGGACTTGCATTACCGGCTACAGCCATTTCTAATATAACATTGGTACGGGCTATTAAATATGCAGGGCCTACGTTGACATCTATTTTAGGTGCGATGGAACCATTGACAGCTGTGGTGATCGGAATTTTTGTGTTTAAAGAATTATTTACTCTGAATAGCGCTATTGGGATTATTTTAATTCTGTTGGCTGTGAGTGTGGTAATATTTCGTAAACAAAAAAATGAAAGAGTATAAATAAAAAAAATGCTGTTTTACCTGATCGGATAAACAACATTTTTATAGGAGAGCCTCTTGTCGGATTCGAACCAACGACCCCGAGATTACAAATCACGTGCTCTGGCCAACTGAGCTAAAGAGGCGTTTTTCTTTTGCGGGTGCAAAGGTATGAATTTCTTTTAAAAATGCAAATACATCGCATACTTTTTTTATATTTGCAAAGTTACCAATGATTAGATGAAAATGAAAATTATGAATGTATGTGGTATGGCGATTTTAGCCATAGGTATATGGGCTTGTTCCGGACAGAAAAAGGGGACGGCAAATGTAGAAGTTGCAACAGATAGTGTAGAAGTAGCTGCAGATGCTATATCTGTTCAGGCAGATAGTACAGGATATATTGTTCGGGTAGGAGAGATGGCTCCGGACTTTACGATTATCCTGACAGATGGTAAACAAGTGAGTCTATCTTCCCTTCGTGGTAAGGTTGTCATGTTGCAGTTTACTGCAAGTTGGTGCGGAGTTTGTCGTAAAGAAATGCCGTTTATTGAGAAGGATATTTGGTTAAAGCATAAAAATAATGCAGACTTTGCTTTAATTGGCATTGACCGTGACGAACCACTTGATAAAGTATTGGCTTTTGCTAAATCTACCGGAGTGACTTATCCGTTAGGACTGGATCCGGGAGCTGATATTTTTGCGAAATATGCATTGCGTGAATCCGGAATAACAAGAAATGTGTTAGTTGATAAGGAAGGAAGAATTGTAAAACTGACTCGTTTGTATAATGAAGAAGAGTTTGCTTCTCTTGTACAGAAGATTAATGAGATGCTGAAATGAAAGAAAGCCTTCATTAGGCGTATCTGACGGAGCATTTATGAGCATATAAAAATAGTGACGCTATCCTGATGTGATGGCGTCACTATTTGGGTTATATAGTGACGCTATCCGGAACACATACCGTCACTATATAATAATGAGCTTTTCAAGCAATACTAAGTTTGACTAGGTAATCGTAATGTTTTCCTTCTTTCACCAGTTCTGCCTTAAAACCACATTCGGAAGCGTATAAGCTAAGAGTCTGGAAATCTACATATAACCAGTCGAATGTGTCTCCTTTTACATCTTTATATTGCATTTGGAAGTCAATCTCTCCGTAATACTCTCCGGCCAGGTCGATGACTATGCTGCCGTCTTCTTCTTCAAAAAGATAGCGCAGATCGCTGGAATCCATGAGTATGCATCCGCCGGGACGGAGAATACGTTTCATTCGTTGGAAGAATCCGGGCATATTATTCAGTCTTCCGATAATTCCGGAACCATTCATAAGCATCAGGATCGTATCGAATGTTTCGGTAAATGTTTCGTCAAAAAGGTTGATGAGGCGTGGATCGTTCACTCCGCGTTGTTGCATCACTTCGACGGATAACGGAGAAATATCAATGGCACACACTTCTTTTCCCATTTCCTGAAGTGCCAGTGCATGGCATCCGCTTCCGGCACCTACATCCAATATTCGTCCTGTAGCCATTTGTAGGGCGGTACGCTCTAATATAGGCATAGACTGTATACTACGGAACAATTCTTTGACGGGAATTTCATCTTCTTCGAATTGGGAAGAGAATACCCGCAAACGATCAGCTCTGTGATGGTTGAAATAATCAGAAATAGCGGCTCCCATCGGGTCCTTTTCTGCAGAAAGAGTTGTTGTTGCCATTGGTGGTTACGATTGTTAACTCTGCAAAGATAAATAAATCCGCAGAAAAGGCTTATCTTTGCCGTCGGAAATGTTGAATACTAATAAATGATTATATGAGTATAGAAGAAGCAATCATGGGTGGAATCGTTTTTAAAGGTAAGAAAGATAAGCCCAAAGAAGAGGAAAAAGTGAAGACGAAAGCGAAAAAAGCGACGTATATTCGTGGACAGCATGGTTCGGGTGCAGCGAAGATGAAAGCAGATATCCGGAAGAAGAGAGCTAGCCGTCATAAGAAATAAAAGTATGGTTATAAATATAATAATTTGTGTAGTATCTGTTATACTTATGTTGCGTGGTGCTTTTTTAATTCTGAAAATGGGACTCTTGTGGATGCTTCATTGCAGGATAATAAAATCGTATGACAGGAAAACACATGGAAAGGTAGTGGATATAGAGACACAGGTAAAGTCTGATGGTATGAATATTACTGATGTATGTATACCAAAAATAAAATATAAATTGGAGGGAGAAGACGAAAAGTGTTGCCAATTTCTTCCTTCTAATCTAAAGAGTGGAGAGGAAAATAATATTTATCTTTATCCAAAACAGTATCATATAGATGATAAGGTTACCATATTGTATGATAAAGGTAAGGCGAATGATATGTTTGTGTTGCCTAGAATGCAACTAATGAGGCTGCTTGTTAACCAATTTGTTCCTGGTTGTTTTTTTATACTGGCGGCAATTTTAGGATTATGCTTTGTTTTTTAGAAACAGCATAGGCTGTCCGAAAAGCCTTAGAGGAATATTATAGAGTAGTACAATAATAGTAGAGTCAAATCAAGGTTAAAAGGAAAGAGCCCGATGCAAAACCGGACTCTTTATCAATCTTGTTAATTTTTAGAGACATTTGTTGAATATCTCTGCCTAGCAATACAAAAAGGCAACTAATTCGCAGTGAATTAGTTGCCTTATCTTTTTTATTTATTGAAGTCCTTTTTTATCTGTTTAGCTTTTTAGGGCCACTCCAAATTGTAGTAAGGGTGATTTTTTCTTTTTAGGGACTTTGGGGATGACCTCTCTTACTTCTGCGGAAGAATCTCAATCCAGTAATCATCCGGGTCATTGATGAAATAAAGCCCCATGGCCGTGTTCTCAAAACATACACAATTCATTTCTTTGTGATAAGCTCTGATTGCATCGTAATCGCCGGCTACACGAAAGCAGAGATGGCTTTCGTTTTCTCCCAGTTCGTATGGAGCAGTATGATCTTTCAACCACGTCAATTCCAGCAAGAAACCTGTTTCGTTATCAGTTAGGTAGACTAACGTGAACGAGCCGTCGGATGCTTCCTTCCGATGATGTTCTTTTAAGCCGAGTGCTTTTTCATAAAAAGCGATACTCCGCTCCAGATTAGTGACGTTGATATTAAAATGGTCAAATTTACTTTTTATTTCCATTGTTGCGATTTTCCTTATTTTTTCATTAAGAGCTTCACGATTTCTCCAACATACGTGCGCGGTTGTCCGGCTTGCGGAGTTGTCTGTGAAGACATTTTCTTACATTCGATAACAGCCGAAGGTGTTGTTTGGTTCGGAGCGTACAATTTTAATGTATAGCTATCTGCCTTTTCTATTGCATCGTAAGCTTGATCGGGTGAAAGCGTGCAATAGGCAACTGCTTTTCCTGATTGATAACCAAGTGCGCCACCAGCATTTGCAGTCATATTGGTCATGTTGAACTCATCTTTTCCGATGCTGATTACTAATTTTCCACTTCCCATCAAAGCATATACTTCACCCGGGATTTGTTTCAAATCAATTTCTATATAACCCGGCATATCAGCGGAAGCCTTGCCTGCAGGAGTAGCAGGAGTGAGAGTTGCAGCAGGAACAGTGGTTTGAGCAGGTTCGCCAGTTGTCACTTTTATATCAGTCTTTTTATCTGCGGCACCAATGACAATCGGACCTGCGGCTGCAACGATTGATGGAGTTTTTTGCTCTTCTTCTTTCTTCTTTTTCTCTGTTTTCGGACGGGTGTCAGGTGCTCCGAAAGCTACCGCTACATCCATGAATATATCATCGGCGAAGTCTACGGTTTTTCTACGCCATTTAGCCAAGCCACGTACTAATTTAGTCTTAGCTTTATTGAGCGCATATTTATCAGTAATCCATTCTTCGGCTTTATATTTTTCTGTTTCACGATAAGTAAAACGGATTTTTTCAAGCTCTACCAGGCAGTTTCCGGGTTTGCAGGTAACGGTAATCTGATAGTTAACTAATGTACGGTCTAATGACAGGGCACTGGAGCTGAAAACAATCCATTCTTCTCCAATACCGGCAATTGTTCCTTTTGCTTCGTCGGAGAAAACAATGCGGCTATCGATGTTTTTATTCTCTTTCAGGCGTTCATCCATCCACTTTGTCATTGTGTCGTAGATTTGTGCCTGACTCATTCCGGGAATCTGGAACTCTTTGGAAAATACTACTTTACCTTCTACTTCAGGAACGGCTCCTACAAGGTACCTGGTGTCATCTTTCTTCTCTTTTGCAGAATCTGCCTTCATTGCCATCGGCAATGCGAGAAACATAGTAAGAAACAGAATCGTAAATTTATTCATAATTATAATGTGTTTATTTGGTAATCTCAAAACTTTCGCCCCGACGGGTGATGCTGATAAAACGGCATCCTGCATTTTCTGCAAAACTACGAAGCGCATTTCCTCCTTCATAATCTTCACTGAAGTGCATGGGCACAAATATAGTAGTTTTTATTTGTTCGATGAACTGTTTTGCCCCTTTCATGTAATCTTTTCCCATTCTCCGATCCACCGGGAATAGCACTAGATCGATGTTAGGCACTTTTTCTTTTAAATATTTAACTTCTGCAAGGAAATCACCATTGGCTTTTCGTATCTCTTCTTCGGTCGATTCTTCACTCCAATGCCAGTTGTTCAAGTCGCCGGCATGGAAGATACTCCAATCTTGTAAGTGAAGAAGGAGCGAACTGCCGACATCTGTTGATCCGAAGGCGTCGATGCGGATCGTGTCGTCTTCGTAGGTTTCTCCTTTTTTAATATAGAAAGCATCTTCGGCTTTGGCACGATGGGACTTCAGAATATCTTTGGAGAAGATGTATTGAATGTCGGGGCGTTGCTCTTTCCAAGTCAATATTTCACGGTTAAAGTGATCGGGATGGAAATGAGTGGCCAATACGTACAGTTTACCCGGCCTTTGCAGGAGATAATCATGCACGATTCCCCGGTTGTGTTCCGTTTCGGAAGAATCTTTGTAGTAATCGATGATAATGGTTACACCTTCCATTTCGATGGCGAAACCGCTGTGATAAATATAATCCAGTGTCATAGCTGACTATTTTATAGTTGCAATATTACGTATTCTAGTTGGAGTTGCCAAGAAAAATCGACGAAATCAAGGAGCAAGACGACTGATTTTCCATTCTCCGTCCGGTTGTAGGGTGTATAGAAAGCGGTCGTGTAGTCGGTTGGGGCGTCCTTGCCAGAATTCAATCCTTGTAGGTGTGATGGCATATCCGCCCCAATTATCAGGTCTTTCCACTTCTTTTCCAATCCATCGGGCGGCTTCTCTGACGAAAGATCGTATCAATTGCATTCTGCTTGCTATCGGTTGACTTTGCGGAGAAATTCGTGCGCCAATCCGGCTTTTATAAGGACGCTTCCGGAAGTATTCATCCGATTCTTCCGGTGAAACTTTCGTCGCTATTCCCTCTATATGTATTTGTCTTTCAAGGGCGTGCCAGACAAAAGAGAGGGAGATAGATGGGTTTTGTGCCAATTGTCTGCCTTTGCGGCTTTCGTAATTGGTATAAAAGATAAATTTTCCATCATGGAGTCCTTTTAACAATACTGTACGTGTGGACGGTCTCCCTTCGGGGGATACAGTTCCTACAATGACCGCAGTCGGTTCGTCCACCTCTGCGTCAATCGCTTCTTGCAGCCAACGACTGAAAAGCGAAAGCGGGTCGCCGGGAAGTTCACTTTCCCGCAACCCGCCTTTCGTATATTCCTGTCGGATATCTGCTATGTTTAATTTCGCCATAAGATTATCTGGCAGCTTTAGTTTATTATTTTTAATGATGATATCACATAGGTACTTCTATTAATAGAATATGTGAGTCTTTCAATGTCTCCAGTTCAACGCTGTTCGTATCGTAAACACCCATGCCGTCACGACGTTTCAGAACTTCACCGTCTACTACTATTTCTCCTTCAATGAGGAAGATATAGACGCCTGCATGACTTTGATGCATGTGATAACCTAATTTCTTTCCGGCTTCTACTTTGCCGATGGAGAACCAGGTATCTTGCAAAAGGGAAGCAGGTGTGCTACCGTCGGGCGATACGATGACTGCCAGTTCGTTCGGACGCTCCAGTTCTGCAATGCTGAAATCCTGATAAACGGGACGGGTGTTCCGTTCTCTCGGCATAATCCAAATCTGCAGGAATTCCACCGGTTCTACCGGACTTGCATTTACTTCACTATGGAAGATTCCTGTTCCCGCACTCATTGTCTGAATTTCTCCGACAGTAATAATGCGGCTGTTCTTCTTGCTGTCTCCATGTTGCAGATGTCCTTTCAGAGGAATGGAAATAATTTCCATATTCTTATGCGGGTGAGTCTGAAAACCTTGTCCGGGCGCAACCTTATCATCATTCAATACGCGAAGAGCACCAAAATTGATACGGTCGGAGTCGAAGTACTCGTCAAAACTGAAAGTGTGATAACTATCCAGCCAATCATACTGGGAATGTCCTCTTGTATCTGCTTTATGTATTACTTTTTTCATAAAAACTGTCCTTTCTCTTATTTGTTTATATGTTTGGTAAACAAAGAAAGCGGCTTAAAAGTTTTATTTCTTCACTTCATTTAATAAAGGCTTGTGATTGATAAAATCTTTTATGTTTTGCAGGGTGGTTGCGGCAATATTCTCCATTGCTTCATGTGTGAAAAAAGCTTGATGAGAAGTGACGATTACATTGTTGAACGAGAGCAAACGGGCGAGTACATCATCGTCGATGATGCGGTCGGATTGATCTTCATAAAAGTATTCGCTTTCTTCCTCGTATACGTCCAGTCCTGCGGAACCTATTTTTTTGTTCTTCAGTCCTTCAATCAGTGCATTGGTATGAATCAGTTGCCCGCGACCGGTATTGATAATCATTACTCCGTCTTTCATTTTGCTGATAGAGTAGTCGTTTATCAGGTATTTGGTCTCTTCAGTGAGCGGACAGTGTAAGGAGATAATATCCGAATTGTGGTATAGTTCGTCCAGTGAAGTATAAACAATTTGTTCTTGACGGGCGAAGTTGTAGTCCGGATAGAGGTCGTAAGCCAGTACGTTCATGCCGAAACCTCTTAAGATATGAATTAATATTTTCGCTATTTTTCCTGTGCCGATGATACCTGCTGTTTTCCCGTGCATATCGAATCCCATCAGACCGTGCAGGGAGAAATTACCGTCTTTGGTACGCCAGGAGGCGCGAGGTATTTTGCGGTTTAGCGATAGCATAAGTGCTACCGTGTATTCTGCAACAGCATAGGGAGAATAAGCGGGAACCCGCACTACGGTGATTCCGGCAGCGGAGGCAGCATTTAAATCTACATTATTAAATCCGGCACAGCGTAATGCCAGTAGTTTCACTCCGTTTGCCGCCATCACACGGATTACTTCTGCGTCGGCAACGTCGTTCACAAAGATACAGACTGCATCCACTCCTTGTGTCAGTAGTACGTTGTTTTTATTCAGGTGTCCTTTGTAATATCGTATTTCAAATCCAAACTCTTTGTTTTTGTCATTGAAAGAGGACTCGTCATAAGGCTTTGTGCCGAAAAATGCAATTGTATAGGCCATAATATTTTCAGTTTTTATTGCTTACTAGTAAACGCTAAAATAGGGTGAATTGTTTATCCTTTTTTGGGTTATAAATGAGAATTGTTTCATTAGAAACAGTTTACTTTTTCAATTAAAATAGGAGGCTAAACGAAAATAAATGCACAAACGTATCTCTCGTGTGCAATAATATCGTATCTTTGCGCCCGAAATAATTAAAAAAAGATTTAGATGAGAAAAATTTCCTTGATTGGATTTGTAATGCTAATCGTTTCAATTCCAACTTTTGCCGGAGGTCTTCTGACAAATACTAATCAACACGCTGCTTTTCTTCGTATGCTATCTCGTGGTGCTACCTTTGAAATAGACGGGGCTTTGTCCAATCCTGCCGGTTTGGCTTTTTTGCCGAATGATGGTTTCCATATGGGATTGAGTGTTCAGAGTGCCTTTCAGACGAGAAATATTGATGCTAGCTTCTATACTTATAATGGAATTGCTATGAATAATGGGAGCCCGGTTATGGTTGATGGGAAACCGGTACCAACAAAATCTGATAATCCATTTAATAAATATTATAAGGGAAAAGCTGCTGCACCGGTCATTCCTAGCGTGTTCGCAGCCTATAAGAAAGGAGATTGGACGATTTCCGGTTTCTTCGCTATAACTGGCGGAGGTGGAAAGGCTTCGTTTGATGACGGTCTGCCTATGTTCGACGCGGCTGCTATGGCGGGGATTTTTCAGGGTAGTATTCCGGGACACCTTACTCCTGGTGTACAAAGTCCTCTTGTGACTCCCAATATGTATGACATCAATAGTGCAATGGATGGTAAGCAATACATCTATTCTTTACAGTTAGGACTAACTTATAAAATTAACGATTGGCTTTCTGCATTCGCCGGTGGACGTATGAACTATTTTACAGGTGGTTATAAAGGTTTTCTAAATGCTCATCTGAAAGAAGCTTATGGTGGTGGCGAATTGATGAATCTGGAATTGGATTGTGATCAGACGGGTTGGGGATTGACTCCTGTTCTCGGTGTGGATGCCAAGTTTGGTAAATTCAATATTGGTGCGAAATATGAATTCAAGACGAACTTGAATATTGAAAACAAAACTAATAATTTGAAATATCCAGATTCGGCGGAGAGTTTGGTTGGTAGCTATAAAGACGGTGTGAATACTCCGAATGATATTCCTTCTATGCTTTCGGTAGCAGTGGCTTATGAATTCCTTCCAGTGTTGCGTGCATCTGTAGAGTATCACTTCTATGATGATAAGAAAGCGGGAATGGCTGGTGACAAACAGAAATATCTGACAAAGGGAGCAAATGAATATTTAATGGGTATTGAATGGGATGTAACCAAGCAACTGACATTGAGCTGTGGCGGACAGATTACAGACTACGGATTATCTGACGATTTCCAAAGTGATACGAGTTTCTCTTGTGACTCTTATACATTGGGTGTTGGAGCGAAAGTGAAGTTGAGTGAAAGAGCAGCTTTGAATGTTGGTTATATGTGGACTACCTATGAAGATTATACTAAAACTTCAAAGAATTATAGTGGTACAGGATTGCCTGGTACCAATGTATATAGCCGTACTAACAAAGTATTTGGTCTTAGCATTGACTACAGATTCTAAATAAATTAGAACTCAATAAAATACGAAGTTAATAATGATGAGAGGGAGACAGCGTTTCAATGGCTGTCTCCCTCTTCAATTTTATACAATGAAATAATCTTTTATGTATATGCTGATTTAGAAAGAATACTGCACCAGCATATTCAACCGGTTGGCATGACGGGTTGCGGAACTGAAATCAGTGCGCCATCCTCTCAAATATTCAACGCCGACTTGCAGATTGCTGCTTACATTCCAGAAAGCATTGGCTACCAGATATTGTCCTTTACGATAGGATTCGGGATTCTCACTAGGATATCCATTTTCAGAATAAAGTCTGGACAGACTGTATGTTCCGGATATAAAGATACTCGGGCAAAGATTGTATTGCAATCCTGCATACCATCCCAGCATCGGAAGAACTTGCATTTTTCCTTCCTTGTCAGGATCGGGGACGATATCTACGTTCAGGTTGCTTAAATCATTCAGGTAGGAACCGATACCTTTTCCATAATTAAACTGTCCGTATGCCTGCAATTTCTTGGTAATATTGAAGGTTGTAGAGGCTTGCAGACCGAAGCCAGTAGCAGAATAGGCTTTCTCATGCACATTGCTCGAATAAGTCATGCTGCGGATAATGGCTCCTAATTTAATATGGCTGTTGCTGTTCCAGTTGTACTGTACGGAAGTGGCAAAGTCAGGCATCCGTTGGGTGTTGATAGACAAATCATTATTGGTTGTTCCGTCTACCGAAGGCATTTCCATAGAAACACCAAACTTCCAGTTTTTCAACTTATCACACATATAGCTTAATTGCGTAGTGCGGTAAAAGGCTGAACCGTTAGGCCCTGCAAAGTCGATAGTTGGAGGCAGTGCGGAGAGGTCCATGAACGAACCATAGCTGTACCCGATGGTGAAACCGAGGAATTGTGCGTAAGCGTTTTGTAATTCAAAGGTCTTTCCATCGCCACGGAAGTTTCCGGCAGTGTAAACTACGAAGTCTCCCAAATGTTTGGTACGTCCTACCAATTTGAGGAACAGGGTGGAAGTGGTGATATCCATCTGGAATTGGTTCTTTGCAAAATTGCCGCTTCCGCGTTGTGGTATCAATGCCGGATAGAAATCTACATCATTAACGATACCGTTAAAATCATACTCTGCCGTTGCACGAACGTACCCTCCGATGCCGAGGGCGAATTTCCCTTTCTGGTCAGTGAGCAGGAAGCGGGGAGCATTGGGGTCGTGAAAACGCATCTGTGAACGGTCGTTCATGATTCGGATGATTTCATCTCCTGCTTTGTTCTTCGAGACAAACATGATCGAGTTGGGCTCTTCATCTTCGATGATTACCTTCTTTTGCGCATGGGCACAGAGGGGGAAAATTCCTATCCCCAGTAGCATAGCTACCATTTTAAAGCTTGTTTTCATTATGAGTTAAGTTTTAGGTGAATGCCCAATCAACAACTAAAAAAAGAAATGGTTGAGAGGGGCAAAGGAAAAATTGCCAAACTAATCGGAAGAATTGCTATTTATAATGATTCTAAAAAAGCGGATCTTTGTATCGTACTAATTTAGATAAAAGAAATACGACGATGGAAAAAGTAGATTTTACGAAAGGAATATTAGCGATACAACCGGATTTGCATCGCTTCGCATATAAATTGACGGCAGATCGCGAATCTGCCAATGATTTGGTTCAGGATTGTTTGTTGCAGGCATTGGATAATCAGGAGAAGTTTACGTATAGCAAAAATCTGAAAGGATGGATGTATACGCTTATGCGTAATATTTTCGTGAATAACTATCGTCGTACAGTTCGCGAAATGAACTTGATTGATGATAGTTACTCCATCAATCAACAACATCTGATAGAAGATGAGGATGCTGACAGATTCGAATTTACATACGATATGAAACAGTTGTATAGGGTGATACATTCCATACCGGAAGAGATGAAAGTGCCTTTTCAGATGTTTGTAGCTGGATTTAAATATAGAGAAATTGCCGAGAAATTAGGATTGCCGATGGGAACGGTGAAGAGCCGTCTGTTTTTCATCCGTAAACGGTTGAAAGAGGAATTGAAAGATTTCTCCTCCTGATGCGCCTTTTTAATTGAGTGATGTGTTTTAAGGTCAAAGTGATGAGCCTTCCTGTCAGAATACGACGCTGATGGGAAGGCTCTTTTTTATTGTCAATCCAGTATTTCCTGTACTCTGTGTTTAGCCTTTTGGACAGTTGCTTGTGCGGTATGGGCTGCTTCTATAGCTTTTTCTTTCACTGTAGTCGTCTGAAAAGGATTGTTCATAGAGAGTTTTCATTTTTTTTTAGTCATCCTTTCTTTTTAGTTTTATGATGCAGTGTTTTGATACTGTTGAGGTAGGCTTGTTCTACAGGTGAAAGCGTGCGCACTTCCCACTTGCGATATTCTGTTTCAGCTTTATCCATAGCTTGTTCATGACTTATCATACCGGCATCCATCAATAGAACTTCTCCCGTGGAAGACAGTATGGCATCCAGATGTTTGATGTAATCGTTCATGTACATTGGACGATGCTTGATAGCTTGTACTTCGGCAAAATCAAAATATCCGGAGACAAGGTTGTTCAGCACTTTGAGTTCTTCTGCGCTCAAGTAGTTCTTGGCTATCTTTGCATCGCGCAAGGTCGGATGGTCGCCTTTAAAGGAAGTTAGTCCCATCATGTGTTGGTCGGCATCGGCTCGTTCATAAATAACTTCTGCAGCTGTATGTCCGTGGGCTGCAAAGTGTAGCTTATTCTGAACAATCTTGAAGAATTCAATAGATTGTTTGGCGTGGGGATCGTAATCTACGGCAGTAGCATAGATATCAAGCACTTGTCTATACATCACCTTTTCAGACGATCGGATGTCACGGATGCGGTCGAGTAACTCTTTCCAATAATAGCCTCCTCCCATCTGCTTCAATCGTTCATCGTCTATGGTGAAGCCTTTGATGATATATTCTTTAAGGCGTGCCGTTGCCCATTGACGGAAGTGTGTGGCTTGAATTGAATTTATTCGGTAGCCTAAAGATATTATCATATCAAGATTGTAGTGAGGAATTTCTCTTTCAACCATGCGCGCTCCTTCTTGTCGAACCTGTCGGATTTTCCGACAGGTTGATTCTTCAACAAGTTCACCATCTTCATAAATGTGCTTAATATGTTCTACCACATTTGTTCGAGATGTCTGGTAAAGGTCGGCCATTTGCTGTTGGGATAGCCATACGGTATCTTCGTCCATCTGCACTTCTATGTGTGTCTGCCCGTCTTCGCTTTGGTAGATGATGATATTGCTTTTATTTTCTTTTGCCATGATTTAGATATCGTTTCTTTAAATATAGTTTATAAGTTTAATCTTTGATACAAACATTAAGCTCTGTATTTGGCAAAGTTATGTCTTTTCGGTGAAATGTATGTCAATCATCGGATTTCTTTTGCTTTTTCATAGTTTTTCCTATACCTTTGCAGCGCAAAAGAATAAAAAGACATTTGATGCCGTGAATAGCGGTCGTGTATTCTAGAACACCACGTAAAAAACAGGAATTATGAAAGAAAAAGTATCTGTACCCTTTATGCTGCTGGGTATCCTTTTTAACGTTTGCCTTATTGCAGCCAATCTTCTTGAAACGAAAGTAATCCAGATCGGTAGTTTGACCGTAACAGCCGGATTATTGGTTTTTCCTATTTCTTATATTATAAATGACTGTATCGCCGAGGTTTGGGGATTCAAGAAAGCGCGCCTTATCATTTGGAGTGGTTTTGCTATGAACTTCTTTGTGGTCGCTCTTGGGTTGATAGCTGTTGCCATTCCTGCTGCTCCTTTTTGGGAAGGTGAAGAGCACTTTGATTTTGTGTTCGGTATGGCTCCACGTATTGTGGCTGCCAGTCTGATGGCCTTTTTGGTAGGCTCATTTCTCAATGCGTATGTGATGAGTAAAATGAAAGTAGCCAGTCAGGGACGTAACTTTTCAGCCCGTGCCATTTGGTCGACTGTGGTGGGTGAGACTGCCGATTCATTGATTTTCTTCCCGGTAGCTTTTGGAGGTGTCATTGCCTGGAAAGAATTGCTTATCATGATGGGGATTCAGATTGTATTGAAATCCTTGTATGAGGTGATGATCCTCCCGGTGACGATCCGTGTGGTGAAAGCAATCAAGAAAATAGACGGTAGTGATGTTTACGACACCGATATCTCTTATAATGTATTGAAAGTCAAAGATATTTAATATAGAATATGAATAGAGAAGTAGCATTGGTTGTGTTTAGTGGTGGGCAGGATTCTACCACTTGCCTGTTTTGGGCAAAACGCAATTTTAAGAAAGTATATGCCTTGAGTTTTCTGTATGGTCAGAAGCATCAGAAAGAAGTGGAACTTGCGCGGGAGATAGCCCGGAAAGCGGAAGTGGAATTTGATGTGATGGATGTTTCCTTCATCGGACAGTTAGGCCATAATTCATTGACCGATACCACCATAGTGATGGATCAGGAAAAGCCGGCAGATAGTGTTCCCAATACATTTGTTCCGGGACGCAACCTGTTCTTTTTGGGTATTGCGGCGGTGTATGCCCGTGAACGTGGTATTAATCATTTGGTAACGGGAGTTTCCCAAACGGATTTCAGCGGCTATCCCGATTGTAGGGATGCGTTTATCAAGTCTCTAAATGTGACTCTCAATCTGGCTATGGATGAACAGTTTGTAATTCATACTCCTTTGATGTGGATTGATAAAGCAGAGACATGGGCGTTGGCCGACGAATTGGGAGTACTGGAACTGATTCGCACCGAGACTTTGACATGCTATAATGGTGTTCAAGGAGATGGCTGCGGACATTGCCCGGCTTGTACGTTACGACGGGAAGGATTGGAGAAGTATTTAAAAAGTAAGAATCAATAATATCTCTACATAGAGATTAAAATGCATTTTCTTGCTGTCATCTGTCACATTGTTGTTGTTAAACAGTTGATTATAAAATAAATAGTTTGTGACAGCAAGTGGTGACAGCAACAAAACTTGATATTTTGCCGTCACATCTATTGTCATCGGTAAGTTTCAATTAATAGAAGATAGTAGCTTCTGCCTGGAATGTATTGGCTTAGTTTAGTTTCAGCAGCTTGAAACTAAAGTTCCAACGGTAGGAAACTAGAGTTTCAACGGTGAGAAACTAAAGTTTCTGTTGCTTGAAACTATTAGTTCCAAGGCGTGAAACTCTTGGTTCCTCGGTGTGAAACACTTTGTTTCTCTACGGGAAACTCTTTGTTTCAGGTAATGAAACAAACTGTAACAAGTAAGCTGCGGATAAAGCAACTGTGGGTTAAGGGTTGATGGTGATAGGTGATAGATGCGGTGATAGGTTGTAAAACGAATCTTTCACCACTGAAACATCGATGAATAGAGCGTTTGAGACTGGCCGGTGATAGGTGAAAGAGGAAATGTGTTTTTTTATCTAGGATAGGGATTGTAGTTAACGAATACAATGACAGAATTAAAAGACCAACTTTCTTTATTAGGAAGAAAGACCGAGTATAAGCAAGATTATGCTCCTGAAGTATTGGAAGCTTTTGATAATAAGCATCCTGAAAATGACTATTGGGTACGTTTTAACTGCCCGGAGTTCACAAGTTTGTGTCCTATCACAGGGCAACCGGATTTTGCTGAAATACGTATCAGCTACATTCCTGATATAAAAATGGTAGAAAGCAAAAGTTTGAAATTGTATCTTTTCAGTTTCCGCAGTCATGGTGCCTTTCATGAAGATTGTGTGAACATCATAATGAAAGATCTTATCCGATTGATGAATCCCAAATACATAGAAGTAACGGGAATATTTACTCCTCGTGGTGGTATTTCCATTTATCCGTATGCCAATTATGGTCGTCCGGGAACAAAGTTCGAACAGATGGCAGAACATCGTTTGATGAATCGGGAATAATATAAATAAAAGAATTTACTAGCTAAAAAGATCGAATATGACTCATCATGTGCCTGCTGAATTGCAAAACTATGTTCGGCAAAGTATTATTCCTCAATACGCTAACTTTGATAAAGCGCATCAAATTGACCATGTAGAAAAGGTAATTGAGGAAAGTCTGAAATTAGCGACGTATTATGAAGTCGATTATTCGATGGTTTATGTCATTGCTGCTTATCATGACCTGGGGTTGTATGAAGGACGTGAATTTCATCATATAACCTCCGGCAAAGTATTGTTAGCCGACGAAACTTTGCGGCGTTGGTTTACGGATGAACAGCTGTTGCAGATGAAAGAGGCGATAGAAGATCATCGGGCTTCTAATAAACAGGCTCCCAGAACAATCTATGGAATGATTGTTGCCGAGGCTGACCGAATTATTGATCCCGAAGTTACTTTACGCCGTACCGTACAATATGGGCTGTCTCATTATCCGGAGATGGATAAAGAAGAGCAATATGCCCGTTTTCGGAAACATCTAACTGAAAAATATGCAGAAGGAGGGTATCTGACGTTATGGATACCCCAATCGGATAATGCCGGACGGTTGGCAGAACTTCGTCAACTAATTGCGGATGAAAAAAAACTTTGTAGAGTTTTTAATAAAATCTATGAAGAAGAGAATAATACAGTTTTGTGAAATATAGCTATTAGCTTGCGTTCGATTCATTTTTTATTTTTATCTTTGTCATATTAAGGATTGCAATACGATAGACAATGGAAGAATATATTACTCGATTTTCAACATATCTTTTTTGGGATGTCAATAAAGATGATTTGGATATGGAGAAGCATTCACAATATATAATAAAGAGAGTGCTTGAATATGGTATGTTGCAAGATTGGAATATTGTAAAACAATATTATGGACTTGGGAGGATCGTCGAAATAGCTAAAGGGTTTCGTGAATTGGAGCCTCGGGCTTTAGCTTATCTTTCTGCCATTTCACAAACTCCTAAAGAACAATTTAGATGTTACACTTATCAACGGTCGAATCCACAACACTGGAACTTTTAAAAAAGTTGCAACAGTTACCTGTACTTTGTAATACTCGTCTAGTCGGTGGTACTGCATTAGCTTTGCAATTAGGACATCGAAAGTCGGTCGATTTGGATTTTTTTGGTCAGATTAATGTAGATTCTCAAGATTTGAAGGAAGCTTTGCGAACACTTGGGACACTGACTATCTTAAATGATTCTAAGAATATACACATTTACGTATTGAATGAGGTTAAAATAGATATCGTGAACTATACTTATCCTTGGCTTGATGATGTCGTATATAAAGATGGGATACGTTTGGCAAGTCCTAGAGATATTGCGGCAATGAAAATTACCGCTATTGAAGGGAGGGGTACTAAAAAAGATTTTGTAGATATTTACTTTTTGTTGAAAAAGTATTCATTGAAAAATCTATTGGATTTCTATTCTCAAAAATATCCTGACTCATCTTCTTTTATGGCTATGAAAAGTTTAGCTTATTTTGAAGATGCGGAGGAGGAGCCAATGCCTTATATGTTTGTGGATGTATCTTGGGACGAAATTAAAAAGTCTATTTTGTCTCGTTTATAATAGTATATGAGATAAGTTACTATTCATGATGATACGGCCCTCCATTCAATATAGTCATCGCCCGATAAATCTGCTCAACGAATATCAGCCGGATCATCTGATGTGAGAAAGTCATCTTGGACATTGAAATCTTTTCGTGTGCTGCCTGATACACTTTTTCTGAAAAGCCATAAGGACCTCCGATAATGAACACCAATCGTTTATTCACCGTATTCATTTTCCGTTTCATATATTCGGCAAACTCAAGAGAGCGCATTTCTTTTCCGTGTTCATCGAGCAGCACCACGACGTCACCCGGTTGAAGGGCTTTCAGTATCAGTTCTCCTTCCTTTTCTTTCTGTACTTCCATTGAAAGACTCTTGGTGTTTTTCAGTTCGGGAATCACTTCCATATCAAAAGTGATATAGCGTTTGGTGCGCTGGATATAGTCGTTGATGGCAGTGATATAGTGCTGTTCTACGGTTCGTCCTACGACGAGCAGGGTTGTTTTCATACGTCTACAATTCTGATTATTGCACAAAAATAGGCATTTTTTATGTTATTCTGCAATTAATGCTTACCTTTGCCTATCATTAGTTGAAAGTTTAAGCCTTTAAACTTCAACTTAAAAGCTTGTAATTATGAAAAAACGAGTGCTCGTAGGAATGACCGCATTGCTTCTTTCCCTCTCGTTGCTAATGGCGCAAGAGATACCGGCAGGAGTGATTACGGCATTTAAAAGAGGAAGCTCGCAAGAGCTAAGTAAGTATATGGGGGACAAGGTAAACCTGGTGCTCCAAGGTCGCTCGACAAACGTTGACAAACAGAAAGCAACAGCTGCGATGCAGGAATTCTTTACGGAGAATAAAGTCAGCGGATTTAACGTGAACCATCAGGGAAAACGGGACGAATCAAGTTTCGTTATCGGCACGTTGGCTACTACTAATGGGAACTTTCGTGTGAACTGTTTCCTGAAGAAAGTGCAGAATCAATATTTAATACATCAAATAAGAATTGACAAGATCAATGAATAAGGAAAAAGAACTGATCGACAAGTTGATCGATCTTGCTTTTGCAGAAGATATAGGTGATGGTGATCATACCACCCTTTCATGTATTCCCGCTACGGCAATGGGAAAATCAAAATTGCTTATCAAAGAAGCCGGTGTACTGGCAGGTATCGAAGTAGCCAAAGAAATTTTCAACCGCTTCGACCCCACTATGAAAGTGGAAGTGTTCATCAACGATGGAACAGAAGTGAAACCGGGCGACGTAGCAATGGTAGTGGAAGGAAAAGTGCAATCTTTGCTTCAGACCGAACGTCTGATGTTGAACGTGATGCAGCGTATGAGCGGCATCGCAACCATGACCCGCAAATACGCAAAGGTATTGGAAGGAACAAATACCCGTGTGCTCGACACCCGTAAGACAACTCCCGGTATGCGCATCCTCGAAAAAATGGCAGTGAAAATCGGTGGTGGAGTAAACCATCGTATTGGTTTGTTCGACATGATTCTTCTGAAAGACAACCATGTAGACTTTGCCGGAGGTATCGACAAAGCTATCACTCGCGCTAAAGAATATTGCAAAGAAAAAGGCAAAGACCTGAAAATAGAAATAGAAGTCCGCAGCTTCGACGAACTGCAACAAGTTCTTGACCTCGGCGGAGTGGATCGTATCATGTTTGATAACTTCACTCCCGAGATGACTAAGAAAGCAGTGGAGATGGTAGCAGGCAAATACGAAACCGAATCTTCGGGCGGCATTACCTTTGATACCCTCCGTGACTATGCCGAATGTGGCGTAGACTTCATCTCGGTAGGGGCTTTGACTCATTCAGTGAAAGGACTGGATATGAGTTTCAAAGCGTGCTGATTTTTTTCACCACAGAGGACGCAGAGTACACAGAGGTTTTAAACTTACTTTATAGGAAGAATTTCCTATCATTGTTCCTTTGTGTACTCTGCGTCCTCTGTGGTGAACTCTCTTCTATTCTTTAACTTCTTTTAGCAATATTCCTTGCAGCATTCCTCAAACTCTTGCGTCTAATGAGTAAAACGACGCAGACATACGTTCGATTTTAAAAAAAAGTAATTGACTTTGGAAAACGAGATAGAACTGATAAAGGGCTGTCGGGCAGGAAAGGATTCAGCCCGAAAGGAACTTTACACCCTCTATTCCAAACAGATGCTGGCGGTATGTTTCCGCTATACGGGCGATATGGATGCGGCGCACGATGTACTGCATGACGGTTTCATCAAGATTTTTACCAACTTCTCGTTCCGGGGCGAGTCTTCGCTCTGTACATGGATAACCCGGGTGATGGTTACTCAATCACTCGATTTCCTGCGGCGGGAGAAACGAGTCAGCCAGTTGGTAGTGCATGAAGAGCAGCTTCCCGATATACCGGATATATCGGACTCGGGAGGAGGGGCTGGAATCTCCGAAGAGCAATTGATGGCTTTTATTGCCGAATTGCCGGATGGTTGCCGAACCGTTTTCAACCTTTATGTGTTTGAAGAGAAATCGCACAAGGAGATAGCCAAGATGCTTCACATTAAAGAGCATTCGTCTACTTCGCAGTTGCACCGGGCCAAGTATTTGTTAGCAAAAAGAATTAAAGAGTATAGGAATCATGAAGAAAGAAAATGATGAAATAACCGATCTGTTTCGCACGCGTCTCGCTGATGCCGGGATGAATGTACGGGATGGTTTTTGGGAAGAGCTCTCGCAGGAAATACCTGTGGCTTGCCAGCATCGTCGTCGGATTCTGCTCTTCCGTGTGGCGGCTGCGGCATCTGTATTGCTCGTTTTGGCGGCCTCGTCGGCTACTTTCTTGTATTTCTCTCCCAAAGAAGAAATGGAAGAAGCATTTACAAAGATAGCCGTGACAAATGGAGGGCAGATGGATGGAGATGGAATACGCGTCAATCAGTTACCGTTGCCGGTAGAACCGGTGTTGCCGAAACCGGCTCCAAAGTCTTACGGTATGCTGTCACAATACACGGAGGAAGAAGATTCGCTTTCTATCACTTTCTCCATGTCGTTTTCTTTTTCCGCCACCACTTCCACAGGAAATGGCAACCGATATGGTAATCAAGGGAATAACGGCTTTTGGCAGGCAACAAACGGTGATACGGAATCATCTGTAGCTCCGGAAGAACAATCGAATGTGAATGTGGCTCAACCCAAAGCGGTGAAAAAGCATCGCTGGGCGATGAAAGTTCAGGTAGGCACGGCGCTTCCGGCTGATAATGGCACTTATAAAATGCCGGTTTCCGCAGGGGTAACGGTAGAGCGTAAACTAAACGAATCTCTCGGAATAGAAACCGGACTGCTTTATTCAAACCTTCGTTCGGCGGGGCAGCATTTGCACTATCTGGGTATCCCCGTTAAAGTAAATGTAACACTGGTAGATACGAAGAAATTTGACCTTTACGCTACCGTAGGCGGAATAGCCGATAAATGTATCGCCGGCGCGCCGGACAACAGTTTTAAAGAAGAACCTATCCAACTGGCAGTGACTGCCGGCATTGGAATCAATTATAAGATTAATGACCGACTTGCTGTTTTTGCCGAACCCGGAGTTTCGCATCATTTCAAAACAGATTCGAAACTGGCTACGGTACGAACGAAACGGCCGACTAATTTTAATTTACTTTGCGGACTTCGCATGACGTATTAATCCTTATGAAAATGAAAAAAACACTACTAATGCTGTGGATGGCTGTTTGCCTGATCGTATCTTTTACAGGATGCACCAGCGAAGAAATGGATTATAACAATCCGGATGTTGCCCTTTTTGTGAAACAATTGAAGTCGGGTACGTACAAGATGAAGAATGATAAAGGGGTGGTGGAGGTCCCTCATTTTACGGAAGAGGACATCCCCGAACTTTTAAAATATGCAGAAGATCTGACCATTATTCCTTCTTTTCCGTCGGTTTATAATATGAACAACGGTAAAATTCGGTTGGGCGAGTGTATGCTTTGGGTGATTGAGTCTATCCGTCAGGGCACACCTCCGTCATTAGGTTGCAAAATGGTATTGGCGAATGCTGAAAATTATGAAGCAATTTATTTCCTGACTGATGAGGAAGTGCTCGATGCAGCCGCTTGTTATCGTAGTTGGTGGGAAGAACGCCAATATCCGAAAACAAGATGGACGATCGATCCGTGCTACGATGAGCCGCTTTGTGGATCGGGTTATCGTTGGTGGTAACAAAGGAGGAGCTTTCGGAAAGTAAAAAATAGGAAACATTCATGTGGGAACGTTTGTTTGTATCAGTAGTCTTATGCTGCTGACAGGGGATTACTACGCTCAAAAGACCGCTTCTCGTAGGAGAATATAGGTGGTAACGTAAGGGAGAAACGTATGTGCATTAGGGTATATGAAGTGCTCCAAAATAACAGGTAATGAAAGAGGATAGAGGATGGATAGATTGAAACGGTTTATTGCAACGATGGTACTGTGCCTGACGGCTTTATTTGCATATTCGCAAGTATGGACGGCGCAAGACTCTTTGCATTTGAAGAAATTGCTGGAGAGTGACCAGGAGTTGCATTTGAATATGGATGCTGTAAAGTCGATTGATTTCGGAACTGCAGTTGGTACTCCCCGAATGTCGGAGGAGAAAAGCTGGATGATGCCTGATGAATCGCTTCCTGAAGCGTTGCCTAAACCGAAAGTGGTGTTGAGCTTGATGCCATATAAAGCGAATACCCGTTATAACTGGGACCCTATCTATCAGAAGAAGATAAAGATTGATAAAAACACTTGGCGGGGAGATCCTTTCTATGAGATACGCCATCAAAGATCCTACTCGAACTGGGCACGTAATCCGATGGCGAAAGGGGTGCGTAAATCTTTGGATGAGATACAGGCGAGTGGAGTACGTTTCCGGCAGTTGAGCGAACGTGCCAATGGAATGATGGTGAACACGGTAGTGATGGACGCACCTATTCCCTTGTTTGGTGGAAGCGGAGTGTATATCAATGGAGGAACGGTCGGTGGACTTGACCTGATGGCTGTCTTTACCAAAGAGTTCTGGAATAAGAAAGGCAGAGATAACCGCGCCCGTACATTGGAGGTTTTGAGAACTTATGGAGATTCTACAACTGTGTTGATAAATAAACCGATCGAACAGATTGCACGCTGAAGACGTTATAATAATGTGTTGATGTAACAATGTGTAATGTACTAACTTGAGAGTGTTTGTAATTGAATAATTAGTATATTTGTGTATTGTTATGTTGGCGCATTGTTATATAACTCTGTCGTTATCATTGGTCTTTTGGCATATTAAAACATAGATAAATTATTAATTATGAATAGAATTACTTCCCTTCTGGGTATTCAATATCCTATTATTCAAGGTGGTATGGTGTGGTGTAGCGGTTGGCGTCTTGCTTCTGCCGTGAGCAATGCCGGCGGATTGGGATTGATCGGCGCCGGTTCTATGCATCCGGACACTTTACGTGAACATATCCGTAAATGTAATGCGGCCACAAAATTTCCCTTTGGAGTGAATATCCCTTTGATGTATCCCCAAATAGAAGAGATTATGAATATTGTAGTGGAAGAGGGGGTGAAGATTGTTTTTACCTCTGCCGGAAATCCGAAAACGTGGACCGGATGGTTGAAGGAGCGTGGAATAACAGTTGTTCATGTCGTTTCATCTTCTCGTTTTGCTGTGAAATGTGAAGAAGCTGGGGTGGATGCAGTAGTAGCTGAAGGTTTCGAAGCCGGAGGGCATAATGGGCGGGAGGAAACAACGACTTTCTGTTTGATTCCTGCTGTGCGTGAGGCTACCACATTGCCTTTGATAGCCGCGGGAGGTATTGGTACAGGAGAAGGAATACTGGCTGCTATGGTGTTGGGGGCGGAAGGTGTGCAAATAGGAACACGTTTTGCGCTGACTGAAGAAAGTTCTGCGAGTCCGGTATTTAAAGAGTATTGCTTGAGTCTCGGTGAAGGGGATACTAAGTTGTTGTTGAAAAAGCTGGCTCCGACACGATTGGTAAAAAATGCTTTTCGTGAAGCGGTGGAGAAGGCTGAAGATAGTGGTGCAACTTCCGAGGAATTAAGAACTTTGCTCGGACGCGGACGTGCTAAGAAAGGTATCTTCGAAGGTGACTTGGAAGAAGGTGAACTGGAAATAGGTCAGGTCTCGGCAATAATATCCCGTCGACAGTCGGTGGCAGAGGTGATGAATGAATTGGTTGAATCTTATCGGCAAGCTGTGGAGAAAAAATATTTGTTTGAACGATAAATGATAATTTTGCGGAGTGCCCTGAAAGGGCTTAATTATATAGCGTAGGACAACGCCCTACGAAAAAAACACCCCAGCCACAAGCCCTGAAAGGGCGGAACTGTATACAATTATGCCCTTTCAGGGCGCAAATTCAGATTGTCGTTTTTACGTAGGGCGTTGCCCTACGGTATATAATTAAGCCCTTTCAGGGCACCCCAATAAATATATAATTGTAAGGCTTTCAGCCTAACCGCTAAAATCTCATTTAACCGCTAAATTCCCATTTAACCGTTATTATAGGCTGACAGGTTCGTATTTCAAACCAAATACATCGGCTACAGCTTTATAAACGATTTTTCCTTCTACAATATTCAGTCCAAGAGCCAATGCCGGATTATCTTTGCAGGCTTTTTTCCATCCCTTATTTGCTAAAGCGATCACGTAGGGGAGGGTGGCATTGGTCAGTGCAAGAGTGGAAGTATAAGGTACGGCTCCCGGAATATTAGCTACTGCATAATGAACGATTCCGTCTACAATATAGGTCGGTGCACTGTGGGTGGTTGGGTGAGAAGTCTCGAAGCATCCTCCCTGGTCAATTGCTACATCTACTAATACTGTGCCGGGTTGCATCATCGAAAGCATCTCTTTAGTAATCAGATGTGGTGCTTTATCGCCGGGAATCAATACGGAACCGACAACTAAATCAACATCCGGCAATTCTTTTCTGATTCTTAGTTCGGATGCATACAATGTCTTTACATTCTTAGGAAGTGTTTCACTCAAATAGCGCAAACGTGCCAGATTTATATCTGTGATAGTGACGTCTGCCCCCATTCCCGCAGCCATTTGTGCAGCATTGCTACCTACGATTCCGCCACCTAAAATTAATACTTTAGCCGGTTTAACACCTGGCACACCTCCCAAAAGAATACCTTTTCCACCCTGCGGCTTTTCTAGAAAACGGGCACCTTCCTGAATAGACATACGTCCGGCAACTTCGCTCATCGGAATTAATAAAGGTAATGTGTGGTCTGCTTCTTCTACAGTTTCGTAAGCCAGGCATATTGATTTGTTGGAGAGCATGGCAAGGGTTAACTCCCTGTCGGAAGCAAAATGGAAATAAGTGAATAGTAACTGTCCTTTTCTTATTAAGTTATATTCAGTGATTATCGGCTCTTTCACCTTTACGATCATCTCGGCAGTGGCGTAAATATCTTCTATTGTTGGCAGGATATGTGCGCCGACAGCTTGATATGCTTCATCCGGAAAACCGCTATTTATTCCCGCTGTATGTTGGATAAATACCCGATGCCCTTGTTTTACCACTTCAGCCACTCCCGAAGGTGTCATGCCTACACGGTTCTCATTGTTTTTGATTTCCTTTGGTACTCCGATAATCATAATGTTGCGTATTAAAGATTTAACATGTTCGAAAGTACGAAAAATCCCCTTACGTTGTTGTTCGTAAGGGGATGTTTTAGAACAGAATGTCTTCGCGTGTTGAGATGAATAAATGCGTAGAGTGGTTGTTTTATAGACATTCACTGCCCTGCTTGTTGATTTTCATGCTTTTTCCATAGAGACCCACTCGAGCTATGTTGTTATAAAAGGGTTCTGCAATATCGTACTTAAAAGGAAGTACTTCTTCATTATCTTTGTTTATGTATCCCCACTTGGACGACTGGCTTTCAATACAAACAGCAGCTAATCCTTCAGAAAAAGAGCATCCGTTATCATATTCCAGCGGAATGATAACTTCTCCTTTCTTATTAATGAATCCTACTTTGTTGTGTAGTGAGACGAGGGCTAATCCTTCCGCGAATTGCTCCATTTGACTGTAAGTCGGTGGAAGAATGTAGTTTCCTTGTCTGTCAATCAGTCCCCATAATCCATCGTGACATACTCGTGCACATTCTTGCTCAAACGAGTGAGCGGCTGCGTATTTAAACGGAATCCGTATTTGTCCGGTATGGTCGATGAATCCGTATTGAGAATTAAGTACTACCAGCCCTAATCCTTCTTTAAACGAGAAAGCCCGTTCATACATTAGAGGAATGACAACGTCATACTCTTTATTAATGTATCCCCATTGGATTTTTCCTTTAACCGGTGCCAATCCTTCAGAGAAACGGCCAATGGCCGAGAAGCGCTTTTTCTTATTAGCTACCCCATAAGCTAAAAAAGAAGCGAAGAACTTTGTAATAGTGCTGCTCATTTTCTTTATTGTTTGTGTGGTAAGCGTCCGGATACCATATATATACAAGAGAAGCGTGGACGTCGTTAGTTCATTCTATTCAAGGCTCTGGTAAGCCCAACAGTGAATGAACAACAGAGTCCACGCCCTTGCATATAACAAAGACGTGAACGCTTAGTTGCCATTACCCCACTGTTGATGAATTTACCAGATTCTGAATAGGGATAATATTCTAAACGCTTCTACGTTATTTTCCGTAATAAGTGCGGACAAAGATACGGATTTTCTGTTAATCGGCAATGCTTTTGGAGGATAAAGATTTAGCGATGGACGAGATGTGTAGATAAAATATAAAGTAGTTAGTGGACAGAATAAAAAAACTCCCCTTACGCTTTTGGTAAAGAGAGTTTTTTATAGTTTGTTATTTAGTGATATCTATAAGAATATAGATGGTAATATGTTATTAGTTTAATAATCCAGGATTGGCATCAATTGCATCTTGTGGAATACGCAATGTATAGCGGGAGTCATCTTGTACAAGTGTGTAGGTCACATCTTCTATTTCTTTTTTGATTTCTGGTCGGGTAGTTCGGCGTAAATCAAACCAGCGATGTCCTTCAAAAGCAAGCTCACGAGCGCGTTCTTTCAGAATTTCTGTGATTAGCTTTTCTTGGCTCATCGCATTTATTTCATTCTTCTTTTGTTCATAACCTTCTGGTGTATAACGATTCTCTACTAACTTTAGAAGTCGTGAACGTGCTTCAGGCAATTTGTTTAAATGTGCAGCAGCTTCTGCTGAATTTAAATAAAACTCTCCAGTGCGGAAAGTACATTTGAATCTAGATTCACCACTTTTGATAGAAGTATAATCTCCATTTTTATTTGCTTGATAGTACTTGTTTGGGCGTAGATCTTTTCCTTCCTCATATTCTTGTAAAAATGCAGGGTACAGTAAGAGTGATCCGGCATAATCGCTATTCGGGAAAATTTCATAGGCAGTGATCATTTCTACAGATGTAAATTCATTAGGAAGTTTGTCTCCTTCATCGTTTAGGTTCACTAATGTTGATTTTCCGGCTAGTACACGTTCCGAAGATTCATAAGATTTGCCCCATTCACCCATGTATAAATATACCCGTGATTCCATAGCATCTACTGACAATGTTGAGAAACGGTATGAATATTGAACTTCCCATTCTTTTTTATAAATCAGTTTCCTTGCTGTTTCTATATCAGACAATATGGAGGTATATATTTCTTTTACAGTGTTTCGTGATGGTATTTCTTCTAAATCAGTATTGAGTTTGAGAGGAACTGCTTTGGTTTCTAATGCTCCGGCAGCTGTATAAGGTTGTCCATAAAGATTGACCAATATAAAGTGCATATATGCTCTCATGAGGTAAGCTTCTCCAACTAATTGATTAATATCTTCTTGACTTCCTTCTGATATTTCATCTTTTTTATCGATGATTGCGTTGGCATAATAGATATTGGTATAATAGGCCGCCCATCCAAATTGTCTCGTACTTGCATTCGGATTAACATCATTCCATTTTTCAACATCTCCTAAAGAATTTTTGGAAGTGGCATCAGACTGTAATATGGTTGCGATATCTGTTCTGATTTCGCATATTCCTCTGTCATTGAGTGCTGTATTGTAAGCTGTTGTGAATAAAGCTCTGTATTCAGCTAGCGTATTGGGAATTACTTGGCCTACTGGCTGTATGTCCAAATAACTATCACAAGAAGATAATAACAGGCTTCCTATTAATGTGAATATATAATATATTTTCTTTGTCATAATATATTTTTTAAAAGTTAAGACTTAGATTGAAGGTAATGGATTTGGGAACTGGGGTAGAGTATAGGTTGCCCATTGACTCCGGATCCATATAATTATCATAATTAGAGCTGATAACGAATAGGTTACGAGCTTCTAAGCCTACAGTGGCTCCACCTATACTTAGTTTATGCAGCCATTCGGATGGAACCCGATAAGCAAGACGAATATTTTGTAGGCGTACAAAGCTTAGTTTTTTTACCCAGATGTCCAGTGATCTGTAAATGTCATTTCGAGTACTGAACAAGTAGTAGTCAGCCGGATTGTAGTTATACGTTGCTAATGCAGGGAATTTTCCTGTTTTATTTTCCGGCGTCCATCTATCTAGTATGTCTCTATTCATATTGCGTCCTGGATCTAGGTCAGACACATTATAACTTGGAGTAGTTTTTACGTGTGCTCCAAAATTATAAGAAAAATTCAGGTTCAGTTCCCAATTGCGGTAATTGAACGTATTTAGAAAACCGCCCGTATAGGGAGCGTCTGACGTTCCGACATAGCTGTAGAAATCTCTTTGTTCTTCGCTATTCGGTCCTATTTGGTAAGTGCCAAGTCCGTCTTCATTCGATGTCATTCTAAATAATTCTTCTACAGTGACAGCTTTGCCCTCTTTATTCTCAAGATAGATTTGTCCTGTATCAGGATTTATACCTTTTGTTTTTAGCGCAAAGATTGCACCTACAGGATATCCTTCCAGACTAGGAGTCACTTGGCTTTTATCTGTAAGTACTTTTAGTACTTTATTTTGATTATATGCGAAGTTGAAAGTAGTGTACCAAGAGAAGTTTTTAGTGGTGATATTACGTGTCTGCAGATTTACTTCTACACCTTTATTTTCCATACTAGCCCAGTTTATAGACATATTAGTGAATCCATTTTCCAAAGCTAATGCTTTAGAACCAATTAAGTCTGTTCCTTTTCTATAGTAGTAATCCACACTAAGATTGATGGCTTGATTGAGTACGGAAAAATCCATTCCTAAATTGTAAGATGCTGTTTTTTCCCAGCGTAATTTACTGTTGGGAGCACTATTGATAATAATATTTTCTTCACTGTAACCAGGTAAAATATTCACATTATCATATTTCCCGACTAGGAATGGAGAGGTTCCCTTATCAATATTTCCTTGCAAACCATAAGAAAGGCGAAGAGCTAAATTATCAATCCATTTGTATTGTCTAATGAACGATTCATTAGATAAACGCCACAAACCGCTTACCGAATAGATTGGTAAGAAACGGTATTTCTTATCTACTCCGAATAAGTCAGAACCATCCATGCGCACACTTCCTCCCAATGTATAACGATTCATTAAAGTATATGAACCATTGGCAAAGAAAGAAGCAAAAGCGTTTTCCTTGTACGATTTAGTTTTTAGATTCCAATCATTGGCTTGTGCTTCATCATTAAATATGAGATTCTGGAATGTTAGTTTCTTGGGATCATATCCGTATCCGGTTGAGGCTTGGTTGTCTACCCAGTTTTTGCGAATTTCCGAACCAGCCATTATCTGTATGTCATGTATATCCCCAAATGTGTTTTTGTATTCTCCCTGGATTTTCCATGTGAGTTGTGAAGTTGTACTATTAGTTGTTTTAAGCATACCTCCTTCTGGTATGAGATAAGTGTGTACACCATCTTTCCAATATTTATTGGTTTCACGTATATTCCTAATATTATATGAATTTATCCCGGCATATTCTTCTTGCGACAATTGATCCCATTGCACACCAATCTGTGAATAAACTTTCCACTGATCGTTAAAACGTAGCTGAACATCAAAGATAGAATTGATGGCTGTGGTGACAGATTCTTTATTGGTGTTTGCTCGTTCTTCGAATATATTAAAGCCTTGCTTTTCATCTGTTTCATTACTTCTGACTACGTCGTAATCGTAAAGGTAGTTTCCTTGTTCGTCAAACGGAGCAAAGTAAGGGTTGGCGATACGTGAATAATATATAGGGTTAATAAGTCCGTAAGTATCAGTCATAAATGTGTTATTCTTGCGTCTGTTGGCAAAAATAGACATTCCAATTTTTAATATTTTGTTGATTTGGTAAGACGTTTTACTGGTCAGATTAAAACGGCTCATGCTTACACCTGGTACATTTCCGTTTTCTTTGACATAACCAAGTGAGTTGTAATAAGTAACCTTTTCGCTACCACCAGAAATGCTAAAGTTATATTCTTGCGTAAAAGCATCTCTGAATAATATGTCATTCCAATCTGTATTGATTGTTTTCAGTTTGTTTATAGCATTTTGGGCTTCAGGTGTCAGTCCGTTCCACCCCTGTTCTTTATAGATGTCTATTAAGTTATATTGTTTCATGATAGCAGCAACTTTTCCTTTTTCAGGAAATACCGGTATCGGATCTGTTAATCCCCATAATATGTCAAACCGTGCTTCTTTTAACAATTGAAGTTCCAAATCGACTTTCTCTTCCGAGTTTAGTAAGTTGAGTCGTGAAGTATTGAGATTTGGAGTATAAGTCAATTTAGTATTGAAGTTAATAACAGGTTTTCCGGTTTTTCCTCTTTTGGTTGTTACCACAATTACGCCATTTGCAGCACGTGCACCATAGATAGCAGTAGCAGCTGCATCTTTTAATATCGTAATGCTTTCAATGTCGTTTGGACTTAAACCTGCGATAGAAGATTGTGACATATTTACGATGTCATTATCGTTGTCTTTGTTGATTTCTGGAATATCTGTCCCCTCTAAAGGTATTCCATCCAATACCCACAACGGGTCTTGTGTTCCATTCAGTGAAGCAGTACCACGAATACGAATACGTGCTGGAGCTCCCGGTGCACCGGAAGTTGTCGTTACAGCCACACCGGCGATTTGTCCCGCTAATGCCTGGTCGATACTTTTTGCAGCACCTACCATTCCATCTGTAACATCTACTTTGGCAATGGCAGCAGTCAGTTTACGACGTTCCAGTTCTTGATAACCGGTTACTACGACGTCTCCCAATGTGTGTGCAGAAGCTTGAAGTACAATACGATAAGTATCTTTTCCTGCTTGCAAAACGATGTCTTGTTCTTCAAATCCTATATAACTACAATGTAACCTAGTCACCTTTTCCGGAATGGAAATGGAGAATTTACCATCCATATCAGTGATAGTACCTAGAGAAGTCTGTGATGCTCCGGCCTTTTTCAAGTCATCTGCGTTAACATATACGGAAGCACCGATCAGAGGTTCATTATCTTCACCGGATATAACGACTCCGGTGATTGTACGATTAGCAGCGCTGGCAAAGGCCAGCGCATTTGCAAAGAGGCATATAAGAATGCACAAGTATTTTTTTCTCATTAATGTAGATAGTTAAAGTAATAAGTGGTTTTATTTGATTCCTAAAGCAGTATTAATACGTAGAATCATGTCCTCATAATGATAGCGTGCAGCAGTATCGGAAGTTCCGAAACGGTTCTGCAACAACTTCTTGATACGTAATAATTCACCGCGTTTCACAGAGATAGCATCTGAAATACGGTTGAGCTGACTGCCATAGAAATTGAGCACACGTGGAGCACCCATCCGGTCTTCCTGACGAAGTGCACGTTGTTCGGCAGCGTAACAGCTACAGAAAGGAGTAGCGTGGTCAAGCAAGAAATGTTCGTTGGCGATCTTCTTGTTGATTTTAACAGCTTCCGGTTCTGCAGCGGCTGTAAGTAATGCATCGAGGAAGTTTTTCTGCAAAGAACGTTCCATAACATTAGGGATACCACCGCGTTCGGTAACACCGAAAATATTCTTATGAAGTCCGTCCATAAGTTCCACTACTGTAAAGGCTTTCTTTCCGTTGACAGATTCATTCTCTATCATACGCATCAAACGAGTATTGCCAAGTAAATCCCAAAGGATATAGGCTTGGGCGTTCTTTAAGATTTGTGTAGGAGCATTTTCCTGTTTTCCGATGGGAGTATTGCGAAGTAGATAAGTATATTGCCCCACTTCCGTGTCAAACAGCCATTTAGGGTATGTCAAAACTTCATCCATCAGAAATTTCAGTGAAGCTTGTTGTTTCTCTTTCTCTACGAATGTATAAGTTTTAACGCCGTCTCCTACAATTGTATTTTCAATGTAGATGCCGCCAATATTGGCAAGGACATGATATAAATAGTTGTTCCATTGGTTGATTACAGCGTAGTAGAGGCGAGATGCTTCTTCATAAGTTTGTCCCTTCTCACCGGTAGTAGTCCATTGAAGAATTTGTGGAACGATACGTTTCAGATTCTCAATGCCAAGTAAAGAAGAGCGAACCGGATCATCACCTAAATCTTCGTTCTGTGCACGTGGATCTACCGCATCGCGGACATCCTGTGCTTCACTATATTTATAAAGCCGATCAGTATGTTTGCTCAAGAAATCGAATAAAATATCCTTTTCTTCTTCCGGAGTACTCTTTCCGTACCAACGATATCCATATTCGATAGCGAACATATCGTATGGACCGATATGCGGAGAAAGAACTTTCACGCCATCTCCAGGCTGTGCGATATAATTGAATCGTGCATAATCCATGATAGATGAAGCGGTAGAGTTCATTCTGGAAGTGAATGCTTCGGAACGTAATGAATCTGTCGGGAAAGCCCATGAACCCATCATATTGTGGCGGAGTCCCAGAGAGTGGCCTACCTCATGACAGGCGACGAATCGAATGGCATCTCCCATCAAAGCATCAGGCAATTGTACATTACGTGCTTCCGGACACACTGTTCCGGTCTGGACAGTAATCCATTCACGTACCATAGAAAGCACATTGTGCCACCACATAATATCAGCTTCCAGAATTTCTCCGGAACGGGGATCTAACAGAGAAGGTCCCATTGCATTTTTCTTTTCCGAAGCAGCATAAGTCAGTACGGAGTAATTGACATCATCCATGTCTACATGCATACTGTCCGTGATTTCTTTGGCGATAATCGCATTCTTGAAACCAGCCTTTTCAAAGGCAATCTGCCAGTCCTCGATACCTTTCTTAATGTACGAACGCCATTGGTAAGGAGTTGAATTATCAATGTAGAAGACAATCGGTTTGGCAGGTTCTACCATCTGACCTTTCAGATAAGCCTCCCGATCTTCCGGTTTGGGTTCCATACGCCAGCGGGTGATATACTGTGTCTTATCCGTACGCTGCTGCGCATCACTGAAACTTAATAACGGATTCGTGAAATAACCGACCTTCTGATTGTCGAATCGCCCCATCATCGGCTTTTCGGGCAATAAGAGAATAGAAGAACTAACTTCCACCGTTACATAAACAGTAGTAGTACCTTCCGTTACCCGGGTAGTCAACTCGGAAGTTGCCACGACATTGTTTGAAAAGGATTTGATGGATAGAATACGTGATAAATTCTTGATAGCCGAAGTACCCAGATTAATATTGGTAAATACGTTATTGATACTGGTTTCCGTACCATCATAAATATCATTCACCTTGATTACTAATGCCGTAGAATCTGCATTGACTGCTTCGATCTTGAATGCGGCAATCAGCGGAGAGATAAAATTATCCTTTACCGAACGGAAGATAGCGTCCGTTTGGGGGGCCAGAGGTAATGGGCGTTGTTGGCGTAACATTAGTTTGCCCGTCGCTTTGTCCCATTCCATGCAAACCATCTGATTCTCATAGTTTACTCCGCGGTTTACGCCCGCATCATTAAGTTCGGCAGGAACTCGTTGCAGCTTATTGACAACTAATAAGTCACGTCCCAAAAGTGAGGTGGGAATTTCAAAATAATAATCATTCTTCTTTTGATGTACAGCAAACATCCCTTTGGTCGTTTTACTGTCTTCCACTAATTTCTCGTAGTCGCTTTTACTCTTCTCTTCTTTCTCTTCTGGTTTTTTCTTTTTCTTTTTAAACCAACTCAGATTTTCTGTAGCGGGGGTAGTTGCAAATGCCGAGAGCGCTTCTCCACTCAGCAATATACATGCAATGACCGCTGCCATTACTTTTACATACATTCTCATTGAGTTTCTAACTTTTAATTATAATTAAAAAACGGCTACAAAAGTACTAATATAAATAACATAATGACTACTAATTTGCAATGAATATAACATTAAAAAGAAATATTAACTAGTATCTACGGTCATCATTCTCCTCGGATATTTCATAGTTTAGTGGGAATAGTGTACATTTGCGGGAGTAAAAAAGTGAACGGAATGATGAGACGATATATCACTGCTTTGATGTTGGCTTGCTGCATCGGAGGGTATGGACAAGAGAAGAAGCAAGTAACCTTTGTACCTCCTTTTGACTTTCCTCTTACATTGAGTGGGAACTTTGGAGAAATTCGCTCCAATCACTTCCACGGCGGACTGGATTTTAAGACAGGCGGAGTTATCGGTAAACCCGTTCGTGCTCTCGCTGATGGCTATATTTCGCGTATTCGCGTCACGAATGGTTCGGGATATGTACTTGATGTCTGTTATCACAATGGCTATTCAACGATCAACCGCCATTTGAGTGGTTTTGTTTCTCCCATTGCCGAAAGGGTGGAGAAACTTCAATATGAAGAAGAAAGCTGGGAAGTAGAGATTGTTCCTGAACCGGAAGAATATCCGGTAAAAGGAGGCCAGCAGATCGCATGGAGCGGAAATACCGGATATTCGTTCGGTCCGCATCTTCATCTGGATGTGTTTGAAACGGAATCGGGAGATTATATTGACCCTATGCCTTTCTTTCAATCGAAAATAAAAGATACGCGTGCTCCGAAAGCGGATGGCATTCTATTTTTTCCACAACTGGGTAAAGGAGTAGTGGATGGAAAGCAAGAGAATAAAACCATTCTTCCCAATAGTGAGCGTCCGGTGGAAGCATGGGGAGTGATAGGTGTGGGGATCAAAGCATACGATTACATGGATGGAGTGAATAACCATTATGGAGTTTATTCGGTTGTACTTACGGTAGATGGAAATGAAATATTTCGTAGCACCGTAGATCGCTTCTCGCAGGAAGAGAACCGGATGATTAATTCCTGGACTTACGGGCAATATATGAAATCTTTCATTGATCCGGGCAACACTTTGCGTCTGCTAAAAGCATCGAATGATAACCGTGGCTTGGTGACGATTGATGAGGAACGGGACTATCAGTTCTTATATACATTAAAAGATGCTTTCGGAAACACTTCCAAATATAGTTTCACCGTACGGGGTCGGAAACAGCCGATTGAACCGTTGAATCATCGGGAGAAATATTATTTTACCTGGAATAAGACTAATTATCTGCAAGAACCGGGATTAAACTTGGTTGTTCCGAAAGGAATGTTGTATGATGATGTTCCCCTCAATTATCAGGTGAAGGCGGATAGTGGTGCCGTTGCTTTTACTTATCAACTGAATGATAAGGCGGTTCCGCTGCATGCAGCTTGTGAACTGTGTATCGGGTTGCGTAGAAAACCAATTGCCGATACGACGAAATATTATGTGGCCCGCATAACTCCCAAAGGAGGAAAGTACAGCGTAGGCGGAAAGTATGAAGACGGATACATGAAAGCATCTATCCGGGAGTTGGGAACTTACACTGTTGCCATCGATACCATCCCGCCGGAGATTATCCCTGTCAACAAGAATCAGTGGGGAAGAAACGGAAAAATTGTCTATCGTTTGAAAGATCAGGGCGCGGGAATTGCTTCCTATCGTGGAACGATTGACGGAAAGTATGCGCTTTTCGGACGTCCCAATATTGTGAAATCATACTGGGAATGTACGTTGGACCCCAAACGCGTAAAGAAAGGAGGCAAGCATACTGTTGAATTTACAGTGACCGACTATTGTGGGAATGAAACAGTAGCCCGTGAAAGCTTTGTTTGGTAAATTATTAAAAGTGAATCATATATTTATTATGAAGAGAAGAATTATTCTTTGTGCCGCCGTATTGATGGCGGCTGTGGCGAACACCTTCGCCTGCACCAACCTGATTGTCGGAAAAAATGCGTCTGCCGATGGCTCGACGATTGTTTCCTATTCTGCCGACTCGTATGGCTTATTCGGAGAACTTTATCATTATCCGGCTGCTACCTATCCAAAAGGTACGATGCTGAAAGTTTATGAATGGGATACCGGCAAGTATCTGGGAGAAATAGAGCAGGCACGCCAGACTTACAATGTAGTCGGTAATATGAATGAATATCAGGTTACCATTGGTGAGACAACTTTCGGCGGACGTCCGGAATTGGCCGATTCTACAGGGATTATCGATTACGGAAGTCTGATTTATATCGGTTTGCAACGTTCGCGCACTGCCCGTGAAGCAATTAAGATCATGACCGACTTAGTGCAGCAATACGGCTATTATAGCGAAGGAGAATCCTTTACTATTGCCGATCCGAACGAAATATGGATTATGGAAATGATTGGTAAAGGTCCCGGCATCCGTGGAGCAGTTTGGGTAGCTGTACGTGTGCCCGATGATTGTATTTCGGCCCATGCCAACCAGTCACGTATCCATCAGTTTGATATGAACGACAAGGAAAACTGCATGTACTCTCCGGATGTCGTTTCTTTTGCCCGCGAGAAGGGATATTTTAATGGAGTAAACAAAGACTTTAGCTTCTCATTAGCCTATGCGCCTCTTGATTTTGGTGCACGTCGTTTCTGTGAGGCTCGTGTGTGGAGCTATTTTAATAAGTTCACAGATAACGGAAAAGATTATCTTCCTTACATTGAGGGAAAGACCAATACGCCGATGCCTCTTTTTGTGAAACCAAAACATAAGTTATCCGTGCAAGATGTGAAAGATATGATGCGCGACCATTATGAAGGAACGCCTCTTGACATCTCCAATGATTTCGGAGCCGGACCTTATAAGACACCTTATCGTCTTTCTCCTCTGAACTTCAAAGTAGACGGTCAGGAATATTTCAACGAACGTCCGATTTCCACTCAACAAAGCGGGTTTGTATTTGTTGCACAAATGCGGGCTCATAAGCCGGACCCGATAGGCGGTGTACTTTGGTTTGGCGTGGATGATGCGAATATGGCTGTATTTACCCCGGTTTATTGTTGTGCTACTAAAGTGCCGGTATGTTATACCCGTGTAGATGGGGCCGATTATATTACTTTTTCCTGGAATTCTGCTTTCTGGATTTTCAACTGGGTATCTAATATGGTCTATCCGCGTTATGATTTGATGATCGGTGATGTACGGGAAGCGCAGAAAGAAATGGAAACAACTTTCAACAATGCACAGGAAGGCATTGAAGAAATGGCTGCCAAACTGCTGGCAAAAGATAAGAACGCAGCGGTTGACTTTCTGACAAACTATACAAATATGACCGCACAAAGCACTTTCGATACTTGGAAACAATTGGGTACATTCTTGATTGTGAAGTACAATGATGGAGTGGTGAAACGTGTTAAAGACGGTAAGTTTGAGCGTAATTCTATCGGACAACCTGCCGGAGTGATGCGTCCCGGATATCCGAAAGAATTCTTGCAGGAATATGTCAAGCAGACTGGTGACAGATATTTGGTAAAATGAAGAATTAAGAATGAAAAATGAAGAATTATGCTTTGCAAATATGTCTTATAATGCGATTCTTCATTTTTCATTCTTAATTCTTCATTAAATAACTAGGAATTATAAACTTATTATTTTACATTTGTGTGCTCAAGAAATTGATAATAAATAATTCATTAACCAATAAATAACAATCGAAATGGAAAATCAGGAACTTATTAAACAGGTCACTGAAAAAGCCGAAAAATGGCTAACCCCGGCTTATGATGCTGAAACCCAGGCTGAAGTGAAACGTATGTTGGAAAACGATGATAAAACCGAACTAATTGAAGCTTTCTACAAAGATCTTGAATTTGGTACTGGTGGTCTGCGTGGTATTATGGGGGTAGGTAGCAATCGTATGAATATCTATACGGTAGGTGCTGCCACTCAAGGACTTTCCAACTATCTGAAAAAGAACTTCAAAGACCTGCCGCAGATTTCTGTAGTAGTAGGTCACGATTGCCGCAACAACAGCCGTTTGTTTGCGGAGACTTCTGCTAATATTTTCTCTGCCAATGGTATCAAAGTATATCTGTTTGACGACATGCGTCCGACACCGGAAATGTCTTTCGCCATCCGTCACCTCGGTTGCCAGAGCGGTATCATTCTGACTGCTTCTCACAATCCGAAAGAATACAACGGTTACAAGGCATATTGGGACGATGGTGCACAGGTATTGGCTCCACACGATAAAGGTATCATCGACGAAGTGAATGCAATTGCTTCTGCTGCCGATATCAAATTCCAGGGAAATCCGGATTTGATTCAGATTATCGGTGAAGACATCGATAAGATTTATCTGGATATGGTGAAAACTGTTTCTATTGATCCGGCAGCTATCGCCCGTCACAAAGATATGAAGATTGTCTATACTCCGATTCATGGTACAGGTATGATGTTGATTCCTCGTGCATTGAAAATGTGGGGATTCGAAAACGTATTTACTGTGCCCGAACAGATGATTAAGGACGGTAATTTCCCGACTGTCGTATCTCCGAACCCGGAAAACGCCGAAGCTCTTTCTATGGCTGTAAACCTTGCCAAAGAAATTGATGCTGACCTCGTTATGGCTTCCGACCCGGATGCTGACCGTGTGGGTATTGCTTGCAAGGATGATAAAGGCGAATGGGTACTGATTAACGGTAACCAGACTTGTATGATGTACCTTTATTATATTCTGACACAGTACAAACAACTGGGTAAGATTAAAGGTGGCGAGTTCTGTGTGAAGACAATCGTTACAACTGAATTAATCAAGAAAATCGCAGATAAGAACAATATCGAAATGCTTGACTGCTACACCGGATTTAAATGGATTGCCCGTGAAATCCGTCTGCGTGAAGGCAAACAGAAATATATCGGTGGCGGTGAAGAAAGCTACGGATTCCTTGCCGAAGATTTCGTTCGCGATAAAGATGCCGTATCAGCTTGCTGTTTGATTGCTGAAGTTGCTGCATGGGCAAAAGATAATGGTAAATCCTTGTATCAGTTGTTGCTGGATATCTACGTAGAATACGGATTCTCTAAAGAGTTTACTGTAAACGTAGTGAAACCGGGTAAGAGTGGTGCAGAAGAAATCAAAGCTATGATGGAGAACTTCCGTGCCAATCCTCCGAAAGAATTGGGTGGCTCTAAAGTGATCTTAAGCAAAGATTATAAGACACTGAAACAGACAGATGATAAAGGTAACGTAACTGCAATCGATATGCCGGAACCATCTAACGTACTTCAATATTTCACTGAAGACGGTAGCAAAGTTTCTGTTCGTCCTTCAGGTACAGAACCTAAGATTAAGTTCTATATGGAAGTTCAGGGTGAAATGGGTTGCCGCAATTGTTATGCTTCTGCCGAATCTGCTGCAATGGAAAAGATTGAAGCAGTGAAGAAATCATTGGGTATCTGATTTTGTTTCTTCTGAAATTTCAGATATAGATAACGAAAGATAAATAATAAATAGCGCCTCCATGGTCTTTTCGAAGATTATGGAGGCGCTTCTTTTTCTCTATACATAGCCCTGATTCTGCCTATTTTCGGGCTTTTTCCCCAACTTGGCACAGTTCTTTCATTTCCTTTGCATTCTTTAAGTCCACTTGCTAATCCTTCTTGCGAGAATCTTGTTGTATTGACATCATCTCAATTTCAACCCGCAGGCTGCGGATACACATGTTTTGTTGATGCTTTAGAGTGATACGTTCAGTTTCATATTCGTAAGTTGTTCGTTTGTAGTTATGTGTATTTCGTGGCCTGCTTTTTTAGTCTATTTTTCAGTCAGTGCTATTTCTTTTTTTCTGTTATTTCTTCGTGCCTATCCAAGTCCATTTATGCCATATTGTTTCCAATGGTCCTTGTTTATGTTTAGACAGCCACCATTTGCAGAACCGAACCTGCGCCAGGAAAAGAATAATACCGATAATCAGGCTAAGAGTATATCCACAGTAAGGAGCAAGATAGAATCCGAATGGGAAATAGATAATGGCTCCCAGAATAGATTGAGAAATATAATTGGTCAAACTCATTTTTCCGTAGAATCGCAGATTAGATACAGTTTTCTTGAACTGATCCTTCTGATAAAGCAACACGAAAGAAGCAACAAGTACAATCGTAAATGCAAATTTCTGCCACATATCAAAGGCAGTACCTACCGTTTGCTGAATTAAACTGCTGTCACTTAGCATGATCTGTTCTTTCAGAGAATACAGTGGCGCGAAACTGATAGCTGCAATAATAAGTGCTTTCATCCAGAACTTCAAATGAGATTCGGTAGTAACGAACAATTCTTTGCGTCCGATATATAAGCCAAACAGGAAAAGTCCGGCAGTCTGCAAGAAACGTCCGGCACCGATAGCCCAAAACAGACTTGCTTTCTGTCCCAGCGTAACATTACCTATCAGAAAATCCCAAAAGCTTCCGGCTTTGGTGTATTCTGCTACTTCAGCATACATGGCTCCGACATTCAAATCGGGTAGGGTATAGGCAGGATTGAAAAGGCTCATTATATAATGAAACCATTCAATCGGTTGCAGTGAAAACAAGATGGCGGTGATTAGAATTGCTTTGTCACTCCATTTACGTACGATAAATAGTACAAGACTGACTACAACAAACAGAAGCAGGACATCTCCTGCCGGGAAGAAAGCAGCATTCAAAGTGGCGAATCCTGCCAGCAATATCATTCTCCATAAAAAGCGGTAACCAAAGTCCTTTCCTTTCAACTGCTGGTTGTGCGACTGGATATAGAAAGTGAATCCGAAAAGCAGAGCGAATATAGCATAAGACTTTCCGGCAAGCAGTGAAAATGTCGCATTAAATACTCCGGCATCCAAAATGGTGAGCCATTCAGGAGAGTTTTCCGGATATACGGGGAAAATGAAATGTTCCAAGTTATGAACCAGAAGGATGGCCATTACAGCAAATCCTCTAAGAGCATCTACTACTTCAATTCGGGGTGTTTTTGTTGATAATTCCATGGGGCTAATTTATGATTGTTTTTAGTAAATGTTCATTTTACCCATCTCTAAGCAGGCTTCGGGAACATACTGACGGATTCCTTTGATGATATTTTCCATGTTTGATTTATTCATTTGGATGCTCTATCCACCAATCAATCATCTTTCGGGCAAGACTAAGTTTTCTGGGAAGTTCGGGTAAATTGTCTCTTGTATAAAAGTCTCCCGAACTCAATTCTTCATCTTGGAGGTTGATTTCCCCTCCGGCATAATCAGCAATAAAGCCGACCATTAGTCCGCTGGGATAAGGCCAGGGCTGATTACCGAAATAAGTGATATTCTTTACATCCAGTCCGGTTTCTTCTTTCACTTCACGTGCTACACATTCTTCTAGCGTTTCTCCGGTTTCCAGAAATCCGGCAACGAGACTGTTGAATGTTCCTTTAAAATTGCGGGCGTGCACTAAAAGTAGTGAATCTTTTTTTCTCACTAATACAAGAATCGCTGTGGAAATGGAAGGATATACCTCCCGGCCACATTTCGGACAACGCTTCATGATAGATTCTTTCTGTTCCATAGGCGTGCCGCAGGCGGAACAAAAGCGGCTGTTTCTATCCCAATGCAGAATCTCATGTGCTTTTCCTGCTGTCTGATAATGAGACAAAGGAAGATATTCATAGGAGGCACGAAGCCCTATCATGATCCATTGCTCCGATTCTTCAATGGGAGAGGAGAGGGAGAAAGCCTTGCAGTTTCTCCCTTCCAGTGTAGTGATATTGTGTACGGTTGTTTTTTCTTTAATAACAATAGGAGAGCTTTCTCCACACGGGATGGCATATATGCCATCTTCTTTTTTCTCAAGAAGCAGTTGGTCTTTGTAAAAGATAAACCACCATGATTGTGTTGTCTGATTCATTTTAATTCTAATTCTTGATCTTCGCGCTGCGAAGTTATAAAAAAACTAGATTGATATTTAGACTTATCAGATAAAATACAGGGCAACTGCACCAAAATTTGATTCATAACCGTGCAGAAATGAGCTAAATGATAATTTTGCGGAGTGCCCTGAAAGGGCTTAATTATATAGCGTAGGGCAACGCCCTACGTAAAAACGACAATCTGAATTTGCGCCCTGAAAGGGCATAATTGTATACGGTTCCGCCCTTTCAGG